>JBHLOP010000167.1:0-4959 GCA_048940375.1 Promethearchaeota archaeon
TCTGAATGGCGAAAAATTAACAGAACTCTTGAAAAAAGCCCTCGAAAGTGAAATATCGATTACAGAAATTATCGAAAAAGGGCTACGAAAAGGATTGGAGACTATCGGTAATAAATACGAAGGTGGGGAGTTTTTCCTTTCCGAACTTCTATTTGGTGCCGACCTTACTAATGATGCTTTTGAAATATTAAGTCCATATTTGCAGCAGCTTGAAGCAGATGTGAAAGGCACAATTGTTACAGGGACGGTTAGAGGAGATATGCATGATATCGGAAAGAACGTTTTCAAAATGTTTGCAGAGGCATCTGGTTTCAAGGTAGTTGATCTCGGCGTTGATGTAGATCCTGAATCATTCATCAATGCTGTTGAAGAGAATAACGCCAAAATACTCGGATTATCTGCCTTACTGACTTCCACTATTTCTGAAATGAAAATTGTGTTAGAAAAACTGAACTCGGCGGGAATAAGGAATGAAGTTCGGGTGATACTTGGGGGTAATGCGGTGTCGGCAGAATTTGCCGAAGAGATTGGTGCCGATGCCGCAGTTTTAGATGCTGTACAAGGAGTTCAACTTTGCAAGGAGTGGATAGGAGAATGAGTACAAATAGAGAGCGGTTTAAACTAGTACTCCACCATAAGAAACCAGATGTTCTTCCGTGGGTCGAAATAATCTTCGAGGAGACCATAATGAGGTGGTTTCGGGAAGGGCTTCCGGCGGATGAGGTTGCTACAATCGGGTATGAGATTGGTCGCTTCGGGACCTTTATGCCAATATGGCCTACGTTTAAAGGTTTTGGTAAAGTTTACGAACGTTTCGGCTGCCAGTCTTTCTTCGGTTCACTGCTACCAATAGATGTGGGCCCAGTTCCAAGGTTTAAACAAAGAAAAATTGGTGAAACTGAGAAGCATGTCGACTTTCTAACCGAAACTGGAGCTATTGTCAGAAGACCGAAAAGGGGTGATTTTGAGTTTTATGCAATGCCTCAGTTTATCGACTTTCCAGTAAAAGACAAGAAAACATGGGAAGAATATAAGACGCGTTTAAATCCAGAAGACCCTCGAAGGTATCCCAAAGACTGGGAAACAGAAGGATACATTGAACGATTTGAAACCTACCAAAAAGGACCTACCTTGATGAGGTTCAATGGATTTTATGGTTTCGGAGCAGAATTAATGAGCATTCCAAGGTTTATTACTGCGTTTTACAAAGATCCCGAGTTAATACATGAAATGCTTGTGCATTGGGAATATTTTACAATTGAAACAATCAGGGAAGCGGTTGAGACACTAAAAGATAAGATTGACGTTATCTACTGGTGGGAAGACATGGCGGAACGACATGGTCCTTGTATCTCACCAAAAATTTTCAGAGAATTTCTCCTCCCACATTATAAGCGAGTTACAGGATTTCTAAAAAAGAATGGAATCGATCGGATAATGTTCGATAGTGATGGTAATATCAATCAAATACTTGACGAAATTATTGAGGCAGGATGTACTGGTCTCTGGCCACTAGAAGTTAATTCACATATGGATGCGCTTGAAATCAAGCAAAAATACGGCGATAAATTCTTCCTTATTGGGAATCTTGATAAAAGAGAATTGGCAAAGGGCGGAGAAGCAATGATAAAGGAAGTGGATTCTAAGGTTCCAATATTGAAAGACCGCGGGGGTTACATTCCCAGCGCTGACCATGTAATTCAACCAGAATTTTCTCTGAACTGCTTTAAAGAATATAGCGAATACATGAAATCCATTTTGCCATACTAGTCTCAATTCTCTTATATGTTAAAAAACATTGACAACATTTTGAGGTGTTTCACCCCGAATTATTCGAATTGCTTCTTTCGCAATACCCATAGACACATTATAAATCGCCTGATCGGTTAAGAATGCAATATGCGGGGTTGCAACAACATTTTTTAAACGAAGTAAGGGATTTTCAGGTTCAACCGGTTCGTTTGTAAACACGTCCATTGCGGCACCAGCTATCTTTTTTTCCTGTAAAGCGCTAATGAGTGCTATTTCATCTATTACTGCTCCCCTTGATGCATTAATCAAATATGCTGTCTCCTTCATCATTTCAAGTTCTTTTTCACCAATAAAATGCTTTGTTGCGGGAATTAATGGAACGTGAAGTGTTACAAAGTCACTTTCTCTGAGAAGTGTTTCTTTATTCACATATTGAATTTCTAATTCTGTTTCCAGGTTCTCAAATCTTATAACATCATAGTACAACACTTTCATCTCAAAACCTTTTGCTATTTCAGCAACAATTCTTCCAATATTTCCAAGTCCGACGATTCCAAGCGTTTTTCCGTGAAGTTCTAATCCTATAAAATCCAGAGGTCTCCAATTTCCTTTTTTCGTGTCGAAATTTGCTTGCGTAATCCTTTTCGTTACGGCTAATAACAGGGCTATGGTTAATTCGGCAACAGATCGTGCATTTGCTCCTGGCTGATTTATCACAAAGATCTTTCGTTTAGTAGCAGCCGCAACATCTATGTGATTAACACCGACACCATGAACTAAAATGCCTCTTAAATTTGGTGTCGTATCCATGACCTTTGCTGTTATGGACACTGCGTCACTAACTATAGCTTTTATGGAATCTTTGTCGATGACCTCCTGCAATGTTTTAATCAGTTCTTCCTCGTTGCGTGCATTTCCTTGAAGAACGCCAGTAACAGATTTCATTAGGGCAATGGATTCATCACTTATAGCACATGAATCAGCGATTAAGATTTCATTTTTCATTTAATGCACCATTCTCTTCTTATGAGAGCATATAGTTCTCAAAAAAAATGCAGCTGCTCAAAAAGCAGCTAAGATCAGCAAGAAATGTTCAATCATCTAGTTGATGAGACTATCAGAACCGTCACATTCTCGTCATCTGTAATAGTTTTAGTGTACTTTCTTTATAAAAAACACGGAATAGTAGTTAAAGAAAAATTACAGGTGGAGTAAATTCTCAACTTCCAAAGAAGTGTTTTGGAACAAGAACTGTTTAAAAATACTGAAACCTTAAAAAGAGAATTTATGATATTAGGCGTTAATAGAGGCTAATATCTGGTTTAAATCTAACGATTATGGAGGAAGTTCATTGATAGAATCAGATTTTAAACAAAAAGTACTTGCAAAGATAGATGAGGAAAAAGAAAGTATAATCAATCTGTTAAGAGGCATGGTACAGATCCCGAGTGTTGTTGGAAATGAGAAAGCAGTCCAAGAATTCATGGCGAAGAAATTTGAAGACATGGGGCTCACGGTTGATATGTGGGTTCCGGATTACGATGAACTGAAGACGCATCCTGGATTCGCATCACCAAATACTACATTTGAAAATCGTCCGAATGTGGTGGGGGTATTAAAGGGCACTGGAGGAGGTAGGTCGCTCATATTAAACGGTCATGTGGATGTTGTTAGTCCCTACGATGAAAGCCTGTGGGAACAGGCCCCATGGTCAGCAGCTATAATAGGCAATCGGATGTATGGGCGTGGCAGCTCGGATATGAAGGGTGGAGTCGCGGCGATGACAATGGCTGTGGACTGCATTAAAAAAGCAGGGATACAACTGAAAGGTGACGTAATTATAGAAAGCGTCATTGAGGAAGAAGCAGGAGGAGTAGGAACTCTTGCTTGCGTTGTGAGAGGCTATAAAGCTGATGCTGCGCTTATCACGGAACCTACAGTAGTGGAAGAAGGTGGTGTGCCTATGGTATGCCCTGCTCAGGGAGGTTCGATGTGGTTCAAAGTGCATGTACAAGGAAAGTCCGCTCATGCAGGATTACGTTATGAAGGTATCAGCGCAATAAAGAAAGCACTGAAAATATGCAATGCACTTTGGGATCTTGAAAAATTCCGAAATGAGAAACTCAAACATCCACTCTATCAGAGATACAAGATTCCGATACCCCTCAACATTGGCATATTAAACTCAGGTGTGTGGCCATCTTCAGTTCCAGAAGAGGCAATACTCCAATGTCGTATCGGAGTGGCTCCTGGGGAGAGCATAGAAGCTGTAAGAACACAAGTTAAAGATTATATACAAAAATTTGCAGAACTTGACTCGTGGTTAGTTGATCATCCGCCGGTCGTCACCTTCTTCGGCGGGACATGGATACCTACAGAATTGCCTCTTGATCATCCATTCGTCAAAATAGTCACCGAATCCTTTACAAAAGTCTTTAATCAAGAACCTGAACTTGCAGGTACGCCTTGGGGTGCAGATGGCGGTCTTTTAGTTCACCACGGAAATACACCAGTAGTAATATTTGGACCGGGTGACATGAGGGTCATACACTTCCCAAACGAGTTTATCGAAATTGATAAACTTATTGCCGCCACAAAGGTGATCGCATTAGCCATATTGGACTGGTGTGGTTATGTAACTTAATCAAAATAAAGTTTAATACATCAAAGCGGGAGTTTCACCGATTTTCTTGTTTCCTGTGATTCATAGGCTGCAAGTACCATCTCCAACGCCTTTTTTCCATCTTCACCAGTTACTTGTGGTTGCTTGTTTTTTTGTATACATTCAACGAAGTGCTCAATTTCTCTAATCCAGCCGTTTTTCATTTGTTTGAAGTTCGTTTTGACAGATCTTGATCCATAGCGGACATCCATAGTGTTCTTAAATAGATCACAAATAATGCGTCCTCTTTTGCCAATAACTTCGATCCAATGTTCCTCATATGGAAAGTAACCAAATGAAAGATCACCTATGGCCCCATTTTCAAATTTGAGAAGAATATTAGCCCTATCGTGGACTTGAATATCCGGTTTAGCCCCATAAATATCAGTATTTGCGAACACCTCATCAACATCACCACTCAACCATTGTACCAAGTCGGTGACATGAGTTCCATAGTTAAGTAACACGTCTCCACCAAGTTGTCTTTCTTTATAATAGTCCGATTGGGTTTTCCAACCACCAAATAGTGCACTTTTACCTAGCCA
>JBHLOP010000168.1:0-4953 GCA_048940375.1 Promethearchaeota archaeon
ATCTGCAATATTTTCTGCTTTTTTCAAAAAATCGTCATATTTCTCTTCCATAGCCTCCACCATCTCCGTAATAAATGTGTGGAGATCGCTTACTCAAATTACTTGAACAACTGTTTTATAGACCACGATTCAAATATCAAACTTAAATTTGTTTGACAAATGTTTATTGAAAAACAAGTTTATTAGAATTGCATATAATCTTTTATGTTATAAGTAGACAAGAGAGTCGTAAATAAAAAATAAAATCTTTTTGGTTATCTAATTAGTTGCGCCACCTTTTTCGGATCATATTTCCACTTTGGATCAATCTTTTTCGTTCTGCGATAATATTTCGAGAGCCTATGGATTTTTGCTTCTGTTAGTTGCAAACCTCGTTTTGAGTGGAGATCCTTTGGATTAGCTTCCATATGGTTGCGGAGATTCCAAGCCTTCCTGATGAGATTTAATATGTCTTCGGGAAGTACTGGGACTAAATCATGCTCTATTAAGTGCTGAGATACGCTTTTTCCGGTATGGAGTTTTACAGATGGAATTCCATATTGATCCCTAAGTATTGTTCCGATCATTGCCTGCGACTCGCCCGCCTTAGCAAGCTTGACAATTATATCATCAACCTCTTCTGGCGTATATTCTACCCATACAGGTGATTTCGTGCGTGGGGGACGTTTACTTGCACTTTTTCCTCGCGCTCTACTGTGCATTCTAGCCATTCTTGTTTCCTCCGAGAATGTTCCTCAGACTTTCTACATTCTTGCAGTTGTGTGGAATTCTTTGTTTATAGATTAAGGTTTTTAAATCTGAATGTTTTAAAAAGGTTACCAAAAAAACATAATCGAGTTTTAAATTTTAGTAAACTGTGGTGTGAGAGTGAAAGTCAGCGTTTATGTCATTTTTAAAACTCGAAATTAAGGTTATTAACTTAATCTTTAAAAATATTAACAACAAGTTCATTAAATCGCTTAATTAGTTTCAATACCCGAAGAAGTCCAAATAAATAATTCATAGTATTGCGTTTCCCTATCAGATGAGTTTAAGGATTTGAGGGCAATGTGAACTACCATCCAACAAGTGGAACGGCTTCCTGCTTCACAGACGACCTGCGGCGTCTCCAACATACCTTTAAAAGGTATCGGCTTAACACAGGCTTTAAATCGGGCAGTCCCTGCACCTACTATGTCCCCTTCCAGACCCACTGGGCTTTACGGCATACAGGGTTCAGAAGGGTACTCGCATGCCGACCTTTTGCCTGCAGGTAGACACAGGTCATATGTATGCGAACAGTTATTTAAAAATTACAGAGACCTGTGCGAAAGTGAAAAAGTAACGCACTTCATCCCCCCAACACGTTGGAGGGTCTTCTTGCGAAGAAATGGTATACTGAAAACAATTGGAGTGTTTCCATCATGCCCCTTATGAGTAGCACAATTAGTGAATATGTGAAAAAATTCGGCGCTGACTTAGTTGGAATAGCGCATGTTAAAGAAATTGAGGATGAACAGATAAGTGCAGAAATTAAAAGCGTACTTGATGATGCAAGAACCCTAATTTTAATTGGAAGGCGCTTAGAACATTTAATGATTAGTAAACAAGGGGAGGAAAGCACAAATTACCAGATTACAATAAGCAAGACGTTAAAGTTGATTACACAAAAACTTGTTGGATTCATTTTTAGAAGCGGTTTTAACTCTAAACTATTACTAGATCCCGAAAAAATGAGTGATGATCAACGAATCAATATCAAGAAACTTGCAGAATCTGCTGGATTAGGGCAAATTGGCTTTAATAATTTGCTTTTGACACCAGAGTACGGAGCGCGTGTATTAATTGCTGCATTAGTAACTGATGCCCTTTTAGAACCTAGCAAAAGGATAGAATCACCAATCTGTTTAGAATTAAAAGGAATTTCCTGTAAAAAATGCGCAGACGCGTGTCCGCAGCTTGCAATAAGTTTTACAGGGCGATTTTATGAGTCAAAATGTCTAAAACAGCTCAGTAAAGATATTGAGTTATATCAATCTTATAACTGCACTTTATGTATTACATCATGCCCAGTAGGACATCCTGATTCTCCATAGCAATAAGCTACTCCCCGCCCTCAAGGAAGGGCTTTCGTAAGAAGTTAAGTTATTCTTCGTTTAAAATGTTTAGAATATTTATGATATCTTTTTGTGCTCTTTTTAGTAACTTGATTGCCTTCGTTTTTTCTTTTTCGTCCAACGAATGAAATGGAGCAGTTTTTCGCCATAGTGTACGCAAATCTGTTAATGCATAAAGTGCATCAAAAGTAAGAGAAACTTGATCACTCATATTATTCACCAACAAATAAATAGAAACAAAGTGAAGCCGGGGGGAGGAATTGAACCTCCGTATAGCGGATCTGCAGTCCACCGCCTCTAAGAGGGAGATGTTTCCAGCCTCTAGGCTACCCCGGCATATCATTCAAATTAATTTGTATAAGTTACTCACCGGCTCGATCAGATGCGTCTCGCCTAATAGAAGCGTAATTTAAAAATATTGCTAATTTTCTGAGAAAAATGAAAACAGAGTAAAACATTTAAAATAAGTAGACTAAAAACTCACAACAATAGTTCTATTCAGTTATAAGTGGTCAGAATGGTCAGAATAAGAGAATGCAGCTTCTGTGCAATCAAAATTAAACCTGGAACTGGTATGCTTTTTGTTAAAACAGATGGATCCACCAGATGGTACTGCTCAAGCAAATGTAAGAAATCCGATGCAATGAAACGCAATCCGCGTAAATTGAAATGGACAAATCGTTATGAATCTAAGCGTTAAGATCTAAATTCTCCTTTTAATGAAAAAAGAGTAAAATAGCATAGATGACTGAGATTATTCGTAAAGCCACTGTTCATCTATTCGCGTATAGCTACATATCTCTTCCTTAGTAAAATATACTTCCATTTCTATTTTTGCATTTTCAACAGAATCTGCTGCATGAATGACATTTCGCTCAAGAGTCATACCGAAATCACCTCTAATAGTCCCAGGGCACGCTTCAAGGGAATTTGTTTTTCCTATAATTGTCCTTACTGCTTGAACTGCGCTTTTTCCTTCTACAACCATTGGGAGAGATGGTCCTGAGGTAATATATTCCATTAATGGTTCGAAAAATGCCTTTCCTTTATGAACTGCGTATTGTTTTTCTGCTAATTCTCTTGAAACTTGTAATAACTTCAATGCAGTTATTTTCAGCCCTTTTTTCTCAATTCTTGAAATTATTTCTCCAATTAATCCTCTTGCTATGGCATCAGGCTTTAGCATCACAAAAGTTCTCTCAAATTCACTCATAATTTTGCCTCCTAATACCTAGATCTTAAAACTTGAAAACTCAACTACTTTCAGTTTTTAAAATGATTTTAAATGAAAGAACATTGATCTCTCCACATGTTTTGTGCTCTAGGAAATTTTAATTTGTTTTGTAGGAGAGATCTACGGTATTTTTTTAGAATTCTATTATTTGCATATCTGCCTTTTCAGGTTTTTCTGTGACTTTGAGGTTTATCTGAACTATCTCATCTGAAATCATATTCCCTCTTATTGTTCGTCTCTTTCTCTGACCAGGTCTTTTTGGATGAAAACCAGGTGCTGATGACATCAATATTCTTTTCCTGACAGCTCCATGAACATCAGGCTTCATAGGGAAACCATCTTTGTCACTTCCACCAGTTAACACGAATTTGTATCCTGGAAAGCCAATTGTTGTACCTTCAATTTCTTCTGAAATCTTGATTCCAAATAATCTGCTAATTTTCTCACCCTCGATACCGATCTGTCGTGTTTTACCAGTTTCTGGATCAGATATAACAGCTTTATATTCAACCACTTTTTTTGTCCTCCGAAATGTTCTGATTATCGTCAAGTTGTAAAATCGTGAATGATTAAAGAACATGAATTCATATTCTGTTTATAAATTCTGCGCTTTGACCAAATGGAAACTTAAAATCCCCACAATGGTTTATCTTTCCGTTTTATCTCACGAAGTTCTTCTAAAATCTCTTTTTGAGACTCAGGCAACTCATCCTTAAACTTGGTTCGCAGAGTATTGAACATCGTCTCGGACATGTCTACATATAAGATATCTCCCTCTTTGAATGTTCTTCCGACGGTCGCACCCTTAATTGATATAGCAACCTCTTCCCCTGTAATAGCCTTAGGAACATTCTCACCGCGATCTTGTATTCCGACTATTTCACCAACCTTTCGCCCATCGGATTCACGAATTAATAGATATTTTGGACATATTTGTCCTCCTAATACCTCAACTCCAACAACTGCTGGCTTATTAATTCGAAAAACAAATCCTGGCATAACTCTTATTTTACCTGGTCTAATAATTGCCTTTTCGCGTTCTTCACGTAATTCCTTTTCCTTCTCCACTTTCCAATCATCGAATTCTTCAACGAGTCTATAAATGATATTATTTAACAGTATAGGTATACCCAGGCGATCTGCTTCTTCTTGGGCGTCTGGACGTACACCCACATTAAAGCCTAAAATTATTCCATTTAGGGGATCTTGTTCGAGAGAAACACCTGCATCGACAACGTCACGTTTGCTAACATCTCCAACGTTAGCAGTTCTTATGGGGATCTTGTTTTCTTTTAAAAGTCTAAGAATAGCCTCTAAAGAGCCTAATGCATCTGCTTTCAGGATTATCCCAGAAATATCCGTGGATATGATTATCTCGCTGATCTCTTTTTTTATTTCTGTAATAAGGGAGTTTAAATGTTCTTCGTCAGTGAACACTGAAACTGATGCACCAGCAACAGCGTTATCGAGATTTGGCGCACCTATTTTTATACCAGCAGCAGCTTTTATTTCATCTACTGAACTAAATTTCTCTCTGGGATCACGTATTTCATCCAAAGGTTTAGGAGAAAGCAATGCACGAACTTTTGTGATAATAGGTTCCCCATTTTTGTCATAAGTAAC
>JBHLOP010000169.1:0-4951 GCA_048940375.1 Promethearchaeota archaeon
TGTGTTGTTCCTTCTATGGGACTATCAACTATGATTGGGTGGGAAAATAGAGATATTTATGGAAACAAATTGTCACCCAAAAAACGTGCCCAAATCTATAGATTGAGAAAATGGCAAATAAGAACGAGATCGCAAGGTTCTTATGAGCGTAATCTCTCTCATGCTATACGTGAACTAGAAAGACTTTCTAGTCAACTTGGAATTCATAACGGAGTAAAAGAATCAGCAGCTGTCATCTATCGGCGGGCTATAGAAAAAAAGTTAGTTCGTGGGCGTTCAATAGAAGCAATGGTTGCTGCATCTGTGTATGCAGGTTCACGACTTAGGAAAGTTCCTCGTACCCTGGATGAAATAGCACAGTGTACACGTGTTAATAAAAAAGAATTAGGTCGTTGCTATCGATTAATTCTTCGAGAACTTCATATTTCAATCCCCATCGCTAGTCCAGTTGACTTCATTTCCCGTTTTAGTGAAGAATTAAAAATCTCTGGAAAAACTCAACAACGTGCAATAGAAATTCTAAATCAAGCAAAAGAATTTGGAATTACCGCTGGTAAAGATCCAACAGGTCTTGCTGCTGCAGCATTGTATATCTCAAGTATTACTGAAGGTGAAAGAAGAACCCAAAGGGAAATTGCAGAAATAGCAAGGATAACTGAAGTTACTGTTCGTAACCGCTACAAGGAAATTGTTAGAGTACTTGGAATAAAAATAGCTGTCTAGATAATATAGTAAAAGGCATTATCCTTTCTTTTTTTTAATGAAATTGCTGATTCCATCGTTTATAATCTACTAATGCACCTAAAGTTCTAATAGCTCTTTCTGGTAATGTATGAACAGGAATTTTGTTCCACTCTAAAAATCTTTTATATTTTTCAAATTGCTTAAATGTGCTTCCCAAGCAGGATATAATAGGTTTGTTACTGCTTTTCATAACTGCAACAAGTGTTTTGATTGTCTGAAGTTCAATATTTGGACCACTTGGTATTACTATAACAAGCACGGAATCAACTTGTGGGTCATTTAAAATGAGTTTTGTTACCCATTCATATCTCTCTGAGTCAGCATCTGCTGCTAAATCAACTGGATTTGAAGGGGTACAATGTTGAGGTAAATTATGCAATTGTTCAAGCGTTTCACTACTAAACGTCGCAAGACTTAAATCATTATTTTCAAGAGCGTCTGCTGCTAAGACACCATGTCCACCACTATTTGTTATTATACCCACATTATTTCCATTGGGTAATGGTTGAGTTGTAAAGCAATAGCAAATATCAAGGAGTTCTTCTAGATCATTTGCAGTGATTACACCTGTTTGTTTGAAAATAGCTTTAAATGTTTCTACGGATCCTGCAAGAGACCCAGTGTGTGATTTTGAAGCTTTTGCTCCTGCTTCTGTCTTTCCAACTTTGCTAATAATAACAGGCTTTACTTTAGTAACATCTCTTAATGTCTTGTAAAATCGTCTTCCTTCTTTCACTCCCTCAATGTACATTCCGATAACTTTGGTGATTGTATCTTGTTTTAAAAATCCTAGAAGATCGGTCTCATTTACGTCTATTGCATTTCCATAAGAACATGTTTTACTAATTCCTATCCCCCGATATGCACACCATTCAAGTAGTGTTACAAGGATTGCTCCAGATTGGGATAACAACGCAATATTTCCTTTTTTTGGATATCCTATTGTCCTTTCACGTGGTACAAGAAAACTATTAATCCCAGTATGAGGATCAAATACACCAATACAATTTGGCCCAATGATTTGCATCCCATATTTACGAGAAATCTTTGTAATTTCATTTTCTCGTTCAGCACCTATTTTAGTCCCTGTTTCTCCAAAGCCTCCAGTGACAACTATAATTCCTTTAACTCCCTTTTCTCCGCATTCTTGAACAATTTTAGGAACTTGTTCTGCTGTTAAGGCTATTATTGCAAGATCCACAGATTCAGGAATGTCCTTTATTTTTGAATAAACAGGGGTGTTCAAGATTTTCTCTGCGTAAGGATTAATTGGATAAATCTTACCTTTGTATTTTTGGAGAATCATGTTCTCTAGAATTATATACCCGATTTTTTCTCTATTCCTACTTGCTCCGATTATAGCAACATTAAGGGGAGAAAAAAAAACGTCTAATGATATTCATATCACCTTAAGCAGTTAATACCTAGTTATAATTGCATATTCGTTCTGTAATCTTTTAGATGTTACAGACTTAATTTTTTATAGTATGATCTAATATCTAAGTTCTATGTTTAAATTAACAAAATACAAGAAAATAGCATTTTTTCTTTTCCTAGTTATTTTGTTTGCAATTCCAATACTTCTAACTTCATATTCAGATAATAACGTCCAAATTACCAAATTAGATCTAACTAAACCAAAAAAAGTTCATGCAGGCAATCGGCTTAAGATTGAAGGAAGTGTAAAATATCTTGGATATTCTAGTTGTTCTTTAAATGTCGTTCTTTTAGTGAATGGAACTCGAGAGCAGACTCGCAGGATTTCTATATCGAGTTATCAAATAGTAAATATCTCATTTTTTTGGACACCCGAACAAAAAGGAGTTTATACGATTTCTTTGAGAGTATATAATTCACTCAACTCATTTGAGGAGAGCCCAGTCCTTACTGTACAAGTTGATTCCATAGCAGGTCATCAGAAATATACCATGGCCTTATATCATTTCAATGTTCAATATGTTCCAGGATCAGCTACCATTGAAAATAGAGTTATAGAAGAATCGTTTTATCCACTCCTCAAACTGTATCAGCGCCATTACACATGGAGGTGTGATATTGAACTTAGTGGTTATATGCTCGAACTGTTGCATCAAAGATACCCCCATATATTAGATCTTCTCAAATTTCTTGTGAGTGAAGGGAAAATTGAACTTATTGTAAGTCATTACTCTGAGCAGTTTTTGGTAGCATATCCTCGAATTGATATGGTAAAATCAATAGAGATTTCAGATGCACTGCTTGATTCTTTAGATCTCGTTCGCTCTGGATTGTTTTTTGCACAAGAAAGTCAGTGGACACCTGGATATGCAGAACTGCTTAATTCTTATGACTATGATACGGTTATCGTAGCAAGTGATCCTTGGTATTATTACTTACATCATAGAATGAAAATTCGATCTCCACTTTACTTCTTAGAGGACAACACAACACAGTCTTTTAGTGCTGAAGCAAGTCAATTAAATGTGCTTCTTTTTACAAGCCCCAAAATTATCAATGATATAGAATTTCGTTGGTCATGGGCGTATGATGGAGAATTTGCCAATACTTATGCTTACAATAATGACTTTCGCTACGATTCATCAAGAGCACAAGCACATGAGAAAAAATTGAAAAAATTTGAAGCAGAAGGATGCGATTTCGCATTCATAAGCGAAGTTGTAACAATGTTAAATGAGATGACCGAACCTGAGAGAATTCCAAAAATTCCGGAAGCGACTTGGGACATGCAGAAATGCAAAGGCGTTTGGCGCTGGATGGGTAATAATATTGCTGATTATGAAGATGATGCTTTTGTAAGAGCATATACTTATCAGGCACGACAAGAAGCAATAGTTGCTGAAACGCTGCTTAAGAAGACCAGTGAGAAGGGAATAGATGTCTCAGACGAAGAGCAGACGCTTCTCAACATTTGGAAACAAATCTTACTTGCAGAGGTTTCAGATTCAACAGGATGGTTTCCTTGGGAGATTGAAGTTAAAGAATCTATTAAGCTTATAGACTCCGCTCTTACATTGTTAGATAATGTAATTGCTGAATTGAAAATGAAATTAGGATATCAAGATAGTCTGTTAAAGGTAGATCCTTCTAAGAACACCATTTCTAAGATTTCATCAATTATTTCCTCGGAACCTACATCAGCTCCTAATCTAAACATTAAGATTAAGGGCGGTCCTTATCAAATTAATTATACTAAGGGAGAATTTGGTGTAACAATCAATATCAAGATGTTTCTTGAAGAGAAAAGTACGGTTGAAATCAGATTTCCTGCCGAAAATAGTATCATGTATTCTCCCAGTCTGGCAGAGAACACATTAATCACTTTAAATCCGTCAGATATCCATGAGAATCCATATTTGCCTCTTTCTAATGGTTTAGTGATAATTAATGGCAGTAAAGCGATTATAAAACATTGTGCCGAACGTCATATGGCAATGCAATGGAATCGCGACAAGTATATTGTTTTTAAAGAAGAATCCGTCAGTGGGAATCTTACATACTCCTTTACTTTTGTGGAGGCTACCGTTTATCACTTCACTTTCGTTGATATAGCAAATTCAATTAATGTTTATCCATCATTGGTTGTTTAACCTGTTTTTTCCAAAAACCGCATCGTGGACATCTCTGAATGCCATGAGAGCTTAGTAAATTCATCTGATACCCACATCTAGGACATGAAAGCCCATCATTCATTCGTTTGGATAAATCTTCCAATCATTCCACCGCGCGCGGGTAATACTTGGATGTTACGGTTATTCTCATTTATAAATATTTCTACACGCGCGTATCCAATTCGATGAAAAAAACAATAATATTTTCAATTATTTATGTAAATAGTAAAGTATCTTAAAAAGTTATTAATTCACTGAGAATCTATATTGGTGTTTAGAACAATTTTTGAAAAGAGAAAAAGAGGAGGTAGTTTCTTGATTATTGAGAGAATTGATCGTCCTTCCAAAGATGTAATCAACGGATTATCGAAATACCCAACGGCTTTATTATCCGATGCAATGGAAAAAAGTCAGGCTATGCATAGTGAGATTAAACCTGTTATACCAATAGAAAAGATTGCGGGGCCCGCTATCACAGCAAGAACAATGGTCGCTGATTATTTAACGCCAGTTGCTGCTATCGACTACGCTGAACCTGGTGATGTGCTTGTTATTGATGTAAGAGGCCACCGCGATACAGCAATTTGGGGAGAGTTGGC
>JBHLOP010000012.1:0-14844 GCA_048940375.1 Promethearchaeota archaeon
ATGTCCATGACAAATCTTGAAACAACGCTGATGACTATAGATAACAGAATGGACATACCTAGAATAAATAGAGTTGAGCCTGGACGCTGTCCAATACCAGCGTTATATAGCCACTCATAAAATGGTCTTAAGAAGTTCCACCATTGCATTTCTATCACTTTACACCTCTTAGTACGACTGCCAATTCTTCTGCAGTCTCATCTACGCTATCTTCTTTATTATTTACGATTTTTACTGTTGCCCCTATTAAAACTGCAGTTGTAATTGCAGCCGCCCGACATAGGTTTTGATGAGTGTTAATTTCTTTTATAGAATC
This sequence comes from Promethearchaeota archaeon, assembly GCA_048940375.1. GTDB lineage: Archaea > Asgardarchaeota > Sifarchaeia > Borrarchaeales > Borrarchaeaceae > Borrarchaeum. The sequence continues at coordinate 317 of JBHLOP010000012.1, forward strand.
TTGATCACGAGTTCTAGTTTCATCCTTTGAACGTCTACTAGATATAGACTCTGGATCTGCTTCAACAAGTACAATTACATCTGGTTTAAGTGTAGTGATAACCCATTCAGGTAATCCCGCAAGATAACCTTCCGGCGTTGAGATCAACATATGTGTATCGACTATTAATATATTTGCTGCTTTTTTTGCTATGATCTCTGCTGCATTCTTTTGAATTTTCCGTTGTTTTTCAGGGGGAAGCAATCGCATTTGATCTCTGTTTTCCACAAATCCTGAATTTACTGCAGCATCAAACATCACAGATCCGTAATTAACGATCTCTACGGTATATTCTTGTCTGGCAATGTCCGCCGCTTTGTTTAAGACGGTTGTTTTCCCAACTCCGGGAATTCCAGTAACGATGATGATGCGTTTATTAGCTGCACTCATGACTTATCGCTCCTTTAAGTCATCCGAATCCCAAGAAGTCTCTGAGAGCTGGATGAATATCTGCTAATCGCTCTTTAGCTATGATCTCATAATATTGTGCTATGATCATAGTAGCTAATAGTATCCCCATGCCTGTACCAAGTGCCCCAAGATAGTCTGCAAAAGCGGCTATAAGCGCAATTGCCACACCACCCCATATAGAGACGGGACCAATGTAACGCGTCAGTAATTTTTCGAGTATCTTTGGACTACTTCTAAATCCAGGAACCATCATTCCTGCATCTAAAAGTTGCCTTGCCACATCTTTTGGAGCCATTCCTCCAACTTCAATCCATGTTACTGAGAAAATGGCGCACGCAACAATTAATACTAATAGATAAACTACTGCTCTCAAGGGGTCCGCTACCACTACTTCAATGCCTCGTGGAGGCGTCAAATAGTAGACAAGGCCTCCTATGGGTTTTAATCCTGCATCTGTCGACTCGAAAGTACCAATTAAATTGTACCAGAAATTAGAGTTGCTCTTATTGTAGCGTGACCATAATAACTGCCCAACGAGGTAAACATTTGCGAAGAAAGCGGCAGCAAGAATCACAGGGATATTTGAACTATAAAAGAATTTGATAGGATATCGACCTTTAAAACCACGATATTTTGCATACGAAAGAGGCACTTCTATGCGAATAGATTGCATGTAAATAACGATAACAAACACAATTGCTGTGGCAATGAATCCTGTCATGTCTGGGAGGTTGCCTGGACGATCAAATGCCGTCATGGGATCTCCCTCAGCAATATATTGTCCAAGAGCTATGAGTGCACCATGATATTTACCGTCATCTGAAATTACAAGTCCTAAAGAGTTCCATGCTACTTGTTCTGCTACACCAGCAGCAATGAAGAGAGAAATTCCTGAGCCAAGACCCCATCCTTTCTGCAATAATTCGTCCATCAGCATGAGGACCATCCCGGCAAATATAAGTTGAATAAATATAAGAATTGTGATATCGATGGATAAGGTTCCAAACGCACCTCCGATAAGATACGCTAACGCTTGAAAGACTGTCATTATAACACTTAACACTTTTTGAGCAGCAGTAAACAGCGAACGGTCTTCTGGATCCGAGAAGTCTACGTCAATGATCTGACTACCAGATAATAACTGCATAACCAGCCCTGCAGTTACAATTGGGCCGATCCCCAACTCCATGAGTGTTCCTCTAGAACTTGCAAGAATAGTTCGCATCCAGAATTCCGCGAGCTATCTGAATGATAGTTCTCTAAACGGGTCTGGACCGATATTCTTAGGAAGTCCGTATAGAGGAATTTGTGCCATAACTAAATATAAGAGAAGACACAAAACCGTATAAACCGCTTTTTCTTTGAAAGCCACATCCCGATCTGGTTTCAGGCCTGTGATAAAAAATCATCGGTTTCCCGACCTCGGGTATGACTCTCGACAGCGGCGAGAATATACGCAAAAACGTTCCAGCCAATAACTTCACCCATTTTTTATTACTATTTTTATATTATTCTTCTGCAATAGGGACGACTTTCCCCCCTATTGCCTCTATTTTCTCTTTTGCTTTTTCTGAAAAACTATAAGCCTTTACATTAATTACTCTAGTAATTTTGCCTCCACCCAGAATTTTATCATATCCGAATTGTGTCACATCAATGACTACGGTTTGATCGCTAAACTCAACGCCTTCGGTATTTTCTGGAAGAGTTTCTATTAATTCTTCTAATTTACTAATATTAATAGATCTATCATGTTTACTCAATTTAATAGGTCTCTTAAATCCATATGTACCTATTGTTGCTCTTTCAGTTTTGGTCAAACCTGACTTAAGATGTTTATTTTTGCCTGCCCATCCCTTGCCGCCGCGCATTCCGGCCTTTCTATGCTGACCAACCCTTCCAAATCCATGGACGCGTGATCCACGATATTTTCTCGTTTTTTTCTTTTTTCGGATCATAGCTTAGCTCTTCCTTTAGATTATATCATCTTCCGTATCAGTTCTTGGATATTGGACCCTCTATATCCAAGATCTCCTCCTTCTGTAAAGGGCGCTTTAATATCCTTAAGTCCTTTTCTGGGAGGATGTAAACGAAATACTTTTTTTAATGAAGGTAAATCCGAAAATTCGGCTTTAAAACCACAAACAGATTGTGCAAATTCTGAAATAGATGAAAATGACGTTTTCCTTTTGATAAGGTCATCTGTGATCCTTTTTTTGGATGCAACCATTTCACCTCTCTTAGTTAAGAGAAGTTCAACTGTATCAGAATCTATTTCGCCCCAGGTTGCCCAATCTTTAATTTTTTGCAACATACCTTGATATGAAGGGCGGTCATCGATAATAACGCAGTTAAACCTACGAAACAGGTTTAGCATTTGCAATGTATCCTCTATGGTTTTTCTTACATTTACCCTGCCTCTCATCCGGATAACTGCCAATCGTTTTCTTTCTTCCACTTACATCAGCCTCAAGCCCAATCTTGTGGAGTCATAATCTTGTTTGTTTCTCGTAAAGCGTCATAAACTGCATATGCATAATTGACTGTAGTACGAGTGTTACCCCGTGCTTTACACCAAACATCTTCTATGCCTCCCAAGCGCAACATGGTTTTTCCAACTTCACCAATTGCTAATCCAGTACCTTTGGGTGCTGGAAACAAATTCACTTGAACACTTCCAGCCTTTCCCGTCACTTTAAAGGGAACAGTATGTCCCAATCCACATGCACATTCCCAACTCCCACATGAACGCCTTATTGGGATGATATTAAGTTTTGCTATAAGGATAGCCTTTCGTATAGCTGGACCAATTTCTTTAGCTTTCGCAGTACCTATTCCAACATATCCATCGTTATTCCCAACAACAACTGTAGCTTTGAATCGACTTTTCTCACCAGCATCTGTTTGTTTTTGAACGAGATTAATATCAAGGACTTCCTCTTGTAGATTAGGAAGTAGAGTATCAATTATTTCAGACTCTTTGATGGGTAAACTCATTTTAAATAACTCATCAACTGATGTTATTCTTCCTTCCTGCACCCATCGCCCTACTCGTGTTCTAGGTATCCAGCCTTCGGTAGGATCTCGTTTTTCTCTTCTAGGTTTTCTACGTCTTGCTCTGGACATATCTAATTAGCCTCCTTGTTAAAAGAATTTACTATTTTCTTCTTAATTTCATCAAAATGTTCTGGAAGATTTCGGGGCTGTAATCCTCTTTTTGCTACTAATGTGAAAACCTGAGTCTGTTTTTTGTCTTCATCTTCCTCAGCCTCAGATAGTAGCTTTGCATAGTTTGCGATGTTTTCCCCTCGTATGCGCGATTCATCTGGTAAGACATCTTCACTATGTGGTATTGAAAACCCAGCGTCTAATGCACCTTTCAGTGCAGCAAAGATTTTTGCACCTTTAATTGGGGCAACAATCCCAATATCTAAAACAGCATTTTCTAATCCTGCTTTTGTTGCGCGAAAACCTGCTAATAATCCGGTAAGATATGTTGCAGGTACATTCCCACAATTACCTTTCCAATCAAATTTTTCCTGCAATTCCTTAGAATGAGCAGAAACAATAACACGATCCCCATCTAGATGAGGTTTAAGAATTTGAACTGTAATATAACGATTAGATCTTCTAATTACGAAACGAAGCCGATTAGAAAGTAACAATTTTCGTCGAAGAAGATAATTTGTTTTTCCTTCTCTTCGTCTTCGGAAGGCGAGTCTGTATCTAGGGCCATGACCTTTCATTCAATTCACCGCCGATATAAATCATGATCTTCTATCCATGTGTCCAGATGTGCTTTGCTGCGAAAAGTGTTGCCTTTTGCTTTTCGATATAACAAGCGATACGTTGAAGATGTAATCATCCTCCGAGCACGCAGTTTTTTGAGATGTCGCCTGATTGGTCGAATCTTTTGGATCCATCTACGTTTTCTAGGCAATCTTGCAGTTTTTCTACCCGCACGACTTCCATATCCACGTTTACGACCGAGTTTCTTTTTTTTCTGCTTCTTTTTTGCGCGGCCATGACTTATGCCTGTCTCCGGCTTCTTCTTAATAAAGCCGTCGTGAATCAATCTCTTTATATCTTCACGACGGATTGCCATCGAAACTTCTTCAAGGCGTGTTGGATCGATCCAGACTCTTGAAATTCCTACTTTAAGTATGTCCGCTGCAAGTTCTTTTTGATTTTTCAGATCCATTTTCAGCACATCAGTGAATTAGTTTTTCACGGTTCATAATTTTGAAATATTGTAAGAACTACAGATACCCTTTTCAATTCTGATTTTGAGGAATAATATTTCTAATTCTAGATTTCTTCCTCAAAATCTTCTAACTCAAAATCTTCTAACTCAATATCTTCAAATCTTTCTGTTTCTGAAAGTTCAGCAAGTTCTAAAGGTACTTGTGGGTTGAGAATATAGATACCTAGAGTTCCTGCGTTATCTATAATTTGTGATCTTTTTCTTGCGCCAACTGTATGGGCTATTCTTACAATTTCCTCATCAGGATTAATCATACCTAATTCTTTTAAGTTGTGAACAAGAACTTCCCGATATCCTAAAGGATGAAGGTTTCGAGTTTCCTTTGGTCCTTTATAGCCTACATTTACTGATTTTGGAAGCCCTTTCTTTTTTTGACGCATTCTTGAGTCAATTCCGCTTGGTCTTCTCCAAGATTTTTTAACTCGTTTGTAGCGCCAACTTTCCTGCCTTCGGAACTTAGGTTTTTTTAATTTCTTCTTTTTACTTTCCCGAAGGAGTTTTCCATCAATCATTACTTCTCCTCCAATTAATTGGATGACATGAATATCTAACTTATTTAAACCTATTTTAAGCATCATTTAGCTTAGTAATTGGAATTATAAACGGGGCAGCATAGAGAAGGATAGTATATTTTTTAAGTTTATCTATCTCTGAGTCAGTATCAACTATACTCTTCAAAACAATTAAATCCTTTAGGAAAGTGCGAGTTCGTCGTTTTACACATAAAAGAAGTTCATCAAGCAATGAGAATGCGAACTGATCTTTCAATATCCTCAAAAAAATTATTGAAAAAAGGAAGGATGCTATTAACTGTGCTGGCGTTCCAAATTGATCATTTTGACTACTTGTTCTGCTAAATCTCTGGGAAGTCCTGGCGCACTTAAGATTTCTTCGTCAGTTAACTCTTCTAATTTTCGTCCATTTTTCAATGCCCATTCTGTAATATAAACAAGTCCTCGTGTTGCGACTATAGTATCTGGATTTAATGACATGCTGTTAATACCAGCCTCGACGATAAAGGCTGCGATGCTTGGGAAGTCTGAGGGCGCTTGTCCGCATATGCCAATTTTTCGTCCCTTCTCGTTAGCTACTTTTATCACCTGTGCTAATAATCGCTTGACCGCTTGATCTCTTTCGTCGAAAATATGTGCTACCAACTCACTGTCCCTATCTAAACCCAATGTTAATTGAGTTAAGTCGTTAGATCCGATGCTGAAACCATCGAAGACGTCAGCGAATTCCTCTGCCAGAATCACATTGCTCGGAATTTCAGCCATAACATAAATCTCCAGTCCGTCTTCCCCCTGTATTAAGCCATTTTCGCTCATTACTTTTATGACATTTCGCCCTTCTTCAGGAGTACGACAGAATGGAACCATTGCTTTGACATTCTTGAGCCCCATTACCTTTCTGACTTTAACGAGTGCTTTACATTCAAGGGCAAAAGCATCTTTAAAATCAGGAGCATAGTATCGGCTCGCGCCTCGCCAACCTAGCATAGGATTACTTTCATGTGGTTCGTAAAATTCGCCGCCAATGAGATTGGCATACTCATTGGTCTTAAAATCAGACAAACGGACAATTACATCATAAGGATAGAAGGCGGCTCCGATTCGAGCAATTCCTTGAGCTAGTTTATCAACAAAATAATCCGCTTTATTATCGTAGTTAGCTGTCTTTTCCTCGATGAGTCGAACTAGTTCATGTAAATCTTTTAGTTTCTCTTGACCTGCCTCTCCTCTATACATATCATCGATAAGTTCAATAGTTTGCTTAAAGCGAGGGTAATCAATAAGAGCCTTCGGATGGAACTGAATATGGTCGTTGATGATAAACTCTAATCGCGCCAGACCCACCCCATGGTGGGGTAATTGTCCATACACAAAAGCTGAATCTGGAACCCCTAAATTCATCATTACCTGTGTTTTTGTATCGGGGAGCTCAGCTAAATCTATCTCCTCAATTTCGAATTTTTTAAGACCTCTGATGATGCGGCCGATTCCTTCACTACAGTCTACAGTTACTTCATCACCGTCTTTTAGTAACTTTGTTGCAGTGAGCGTACCAATAATACAGGGAAGACCGAGTTCGCGTGATACAATAGCCGCGTGGCTTGTTCGTCCTCCGCGTTCAGTGATGAGAGCTGCCGCAATTCGCATAGCGGGTTCCCAATCAGGGTTTGTTTGCTCTGTGATGAGTACTTCACCAGGCTTAAATTCACTGAGACGTGATACATCTTCTATAATATTTGCGATTCCTTGTCCTATCATACTACCTACGGCTTCCCCGGTAAGTATAATATCTTCTTCTGAAACAGATTCAGTCAACTTATACGTTCTTAATACATTGGCAGCTTTAATTTCGTGGACAGTTTCAGGACGAGCCTGAACGATGTATAGATTACCAGTAACGCCATCTTTTGCCCATTCGATATCCATTGCACGTCCATAGTGTTCTTCGATTTGAATTGACCATCTAGCTAGTTGAACTACTTCCTCATCAGAAAGAACGAATTTAACCTGATCTTCTGGGAGAACCTGTTGTTCGACAGTACCTCCCCGTTTGCTATACACTAATTTTTTATCTTTATTGCCAAGCTTTTTATCGATAACTGCAGTGTAACCCATTTTTGCAGTAGGTTTAAAGACATAGAATTGATCAGGGTTTACGGTGCCCTGTACAACATATTCGCCTAGACCCCAAGTTCCTGTAATGTAAACGACGTCTCTAAAGCCAGAGTCTGTGTCAAGAGTAAAAATAACCCCACTGGAAGCAAGATCAGAACGTGCCATCTGCTGTACGCCTACAGAAAGCGCTACAGAAAAATGATCCACAGCATTAATAATATGCTTATGATATTCGGCCTTTTCAAAATTACCTTGTCTTTCAGCTTCTAAAGCCTTAAGGCGCTGTAAATGCATTTGATCCTCCCGGTAAGAAATCGCCCGATTGGTAAAAAGACTAGCGAAGCATTCTTTTACCTTTTCAATGATATTATTTTCTTTTGAGACGTTAAGGAATGTTTCCTGTTGGCCTGCGAATGAGGCCTCTGGCAGATCTTCAGCAGTTGCAGATGATCGAACCGCGCAATCTACATCATTAGTTCCCAATTGTGCATTCAGTTTTTTGTAAGACTCAGCGATAGCTTGTTTAATGTCCTCAGGCATTTCTGACTGAATAATTCTCAAGCGGATATTAGATCCAACTTCTTGAAGTGTTTCGACAAACGCCTTTTGTTTTTCTTGAAAAACATTTGTGAGCAGTTTAACCTCACCAAAATCTTCATCAACTTCAGCCTGTTTGATTTTCGCTTCTACATCGTCTTTCGCTTCGAGTGCTACTTGAACTTTTTTTATTTCTGAGGCAATAAATTCTTTAAGGCCTGAAACGGAATCAATAAATGTTCGATAGGCGTAAGAAGTGACTGCAAAGCCTGTAGGTATCGGAACATTAACTTTTTGAATCATTTCGCCAAGGCTGGCGTTTTTTCCACCCACTAAAGCTAAGTCTTTATTAGTCAATTCATCAAAGAAGAGAATATATCGTTTCTCTCTATTAATCTCGATAGTCTCAGTCATAAGAGTTTTCCTCCGGTTTAAACATAAGAGGGTATGAAAGTGAGTAGAATAAAGGAAGGTTTTTTTTATATATAAATGTGCACGTGAGGGCATACTGCATCAATTACAGCTCGAAGGTTTATGCTAGTTAATACACCAATATCACTTATTGAGAAAGATTGTTTAAGTAGGGAACTTATCCTTAAGCATGATTTAAATCCTAGGGGTGAGTTATTGAATAAATCACACAATTTTGATTTCGAAACTAAGCATCTGCCCACAAAATACGATGTAATAGCACCTGATGGGTCTGAAATTCGTCTTTTGCTGACAATGAGGAGTGGTAGCATGGTGCACTGCACACTCCCACCACACAAATTATCGCTAGCAGTTCGCCACAAAACTGTTGAAGAAATCTGGTATTTCATCGATGGTCGAGGTGAAGTCTGGCGTAAACAGGGAGACCGAGAGGAAGTTGTCGAAGTAAAGAGTGGTATCTGTATTACAATTCCATCAGGAACACATTTTCAGTTCCGCAATACAGGAAATGAGCCATTGCGGTTTATAATAACAACTATGCCACCTTGGCCAGGGGAACATGAAGTCATTAGAGTTCAAAATTATTGGAAGTGAATTATTTCTATTCATTTGAAGTTCAAGTTATTTATTAGCGGTATACGATCGATTTATTTCCGATGTTTATTAAGTTGCGAAAAGCGTACAAAGTTGGTGATATTAGCGTATTAAGTACGAATGCCACCTGTTATGCAGAGTTCACTCTTTCCTAATTCTGAAACAGAAATTCCGGTCACTGGAACTCTACGAAGATCAAGTCTTAATTTTTCAATGTTGGGATGCTGTTGAAATACCAATCCTAGGTCTATTGGGTCTTCCCATTTGTTATAACTGAGATCAAGTCTTACCAGCGGCTTGCCTGCGAGTAAATTTATGTCGATCGATGATAAGCAGTTATGACTTACGTCGAATATTTCTAACTCATCTGATTTCAGCAGGGAAATGTCCAAAGTTTCGATGCAGATACCTTGTGCGACGAAAATTTTAAGATTTGTACAGTATTTTAGCCAACTGAAGTCTATTCCTCTCATATCACCTGTTTTGGTGAAATTAATCTCTTCGAGGGTTGAGAGTAACTCTGGATTCTGAATTATTATCTCTTTAACTTCGATTTTTTCGTCTTTTATGCTTTCTAAATCAATTTTATTGGTGATCTCTATTTCTCTTTCCATACCGTTTATGGTTATTAGCATTTTATTTTCCATGGCGATTTTCCCTCTCTCTTCTCCAGGCTCATTCATTTGACAATCAATTTTAACAGTCATTAAATTAGATCAATATAATATTCGCTTAGAATTATTATATGGAAATGAAATATATAAATGAAAAATATTACTTATACTACTTTCCAAGAAACAACAATCGCTTCACTTCTTCAAGAAATATCTTAAAATTCCATCGCTACATAATTTCTCAAAGCGTAAAATGTGAAAGAGGGGAAAAGCCAATGAGAAATGATAAAAGCCAATTGGAAGGTGGTTGGACACTAGCAAATCATATATTAGTCAGTTTCCACATTGCCTTTATCCTTAGTTTGCTTAATCTTCCTGCAGGAATTGCGGGTACATGGTCAGTGCTTAGTTTTGTATTTGTATCTCACGAAACTGTAATATCTGCCTTTTTTTGGTTTTCAGTGGCCATAACTGCAATCGGCATACATGAAAGGGGGCATTTTACAGCTGCCGTAAAGCAGAAAGTACTCAATCCTAAATATCTACCTGAAGCAGAAAAGAAACTAAATAACTCTTTCTTCAAGCGCCTTTTGTTCAACATCGGCATGATATTGAAGATCCCCTTTGGAAAATTTGATGGCATAAAGCGGGAGGGACTAACATATTATTCGGACAATCCTTTTAATTTGGCAGTAGCAGCTTCCGGACCACGTGCAAGTCGCAATACTGCCAGAATAGCACTTCCCTTTTCAATAGTCTTCTTACTATTAGGTCTATTAATCTTCTATCATATTTTCCCATCATTTATGTTCGCAACCTTAGCTATTTATTTAGGGCGTTGGTTTTTTGCAATCGGCGCAGTAACTTTTTTGGATTATAAGGTTGCAGATCCTGGCAAATTTAAAGAATTTGAAGAAAGAGAAAAACGCGCTAAGGAATTAGCAGACGAAATAACTACGTCTTCATCTTGGGCATCTTTGGCTAACGAGATCAAAATGAAAATGATTAAAAATCGGCTTCAGGAAATCCAGTACAATGATGTACTCCTGAGAACGCCTTGGCAGTTTCGTAACTGTGGTATGGGAGGAAGACACACAGAGAAACAATACCCAGAATCGAATATTTCGATGCAAGAAATGATGTTTATCCCTCTTTGTGCCGAATCATATGAAGAAGCTCAAGAGATAACTATTGCACTTCAGACACGCCTACAACAACTTATTGATTCAACAGAGGGCTGCAGGGTGATGGGCGTAGGACTTGAGGGCGGCATCGCTCCATACATCTCTAAAAAACCTGATGACAAAATTCCTTCGCAGAACCTTTGGAGAATGGCATTAACAACCATCGAGCAATGTGGTTATCGTCCTGGCAGAGATGTGGCAATAGCACTTGATCCTGCCGCTAGTGAATTATCCATAGCGTATCGGAAAGATTATAATCAACCTGGCGCAATCGGCATGTATCTATTCTGGAGAGATCCCGAGCGTGTAGTAATGACTAACGATGAACTTCTTGAGATCTATATCAACGCTATTGCGGAAGGGATTCCCATTATAAGCATTGAAGATCCTTTCGATGAATATGACAAAGAGGCTTGGATAACGATGATGACCCGTCTTAATGATATAATCTTCATTATAGGGGACGACAATATCACCACAAATGACGTAAGTATCGAGATCGCTGCGGATAGAAAAGAAATTAACTCTGCACTGATTAAAATCAACCAAATTGGCAGCCCTTCTGAATGTATTCTTGCAATTCTTGTAGCTCTTGGCAAAGGACTATATGTGGTCCCATCGCATCGTTCGAAATCGCCAAATGACGATATTGAAGCTCACATAGCACTTGCTTGTTGTGCTCTCGGACTTAAAGCAGGCGGTGGAGCAAATACAGAACGCTTATTCAAGTATAATGCTATCACTAAACTTTTCAAGAAGTATAGCAAATTAGGTGAACCCTTGACAAACCAGAATTCTCTCAGTGCGAATAAAATGGCTAAAGAGTTCTTTTCTGAGTTAATTATTGCGAATATAGATGCATATGAGGAACCAACGAACGCAGGTATACCAACCGTTGGTGTTATGAGCGCAATGGCCCTCTCTGGTGATGACCGAAAATACACGGCAACCGGTGCTACTCCGCTTGGAACCAGTGCGGGAACAGGTGAAGCAATCCATCTCGTTGATGAAATAATTCATTCATCAACCATTATTGAAAGATATCCAGAGTGCTTTGACCAAACAAAAGACGGGAATTATTTGTTTAAAGATACAATTTCCCTCAAAGAAATTGAAAGCAAAAATGACACCGAACTTCTCAAAATTTATAAAAGATCAAAGCGTTTCGATGGAAAAGGTTGTCTCAACGCAGTAGAACACGTAGAAAAGATCATAGCACCTGCATTTATCGGGAGAAAAGTTCTCGATCTCTCTATATTAGATATTGATCGTACTTTGCTTCGTTTGGAGCTAGAAACCGCTATAAAACGAGGTAAAATCAGCAAAAATGCATCGGATTCAGAAAAAATCGCTATCATGCAAAGAAAGGGCCAATTAGGTATGAATGCAATTCTTTCTGTAGCTTTGTCTCTTGCGAGATTGCTAGCTGTTGCTCAAGGAAAAGAACTATGGCAACTTCTTCGTGAGATGCTTGTAACGACGATGGCGAAAACAATTTCAGCCAACGGTGGTCTGGATTTATTATCCAATTATGTAGCCTCCAAAATCAAAGTCAACGATGATCAGGAACTTTGGGAGGCTATTGCTGAACAGTTGTCATTGGAGGAACTTGTCCAGGGCTTACAGGCAGTCAATCGTGAAAAATCAAATGTTAAACTCAACAGTCTCTTAAGAGAACAACTCCCTGTTTATGAAGTCTAGAGCATTTCCGCTTACCAAAAAAATGATCTTTTTGTGAATTAAGCTAAAAATAAATGCTAGAATCCGTTAGCAGAAAAAATAGAGAAGGAGTTATTTATTAAAAGACTCGTAAAATTCCTTAAGTTTTTCATAGGCTTTAAAAAAATACTTAAAGATCGTATCGAGTTGATGATGTTCGGCCATCCAGAACACTGTTTGCCATGCCAAGACAACTTCATGAAGCGAAAGTTCAGGAAATTTCGATCGATATTTTGCTACTTTTTCGAAGAGCGGGTAGAGTCGAAGAATGGGAAATTTTATGGAAAATGATTTTCTTCCTGACGACGATGTAAATTGGGAAGGCATTGTGAGGCATTCTTTTACGTTCTCTACAGCGGAATAAAATTGTGACAAGGCAACAGAAAATTCATGATAACCTAAGTTATTATTTCCTAGTATCTGAGAATCTATCATTATACATCCTTACCATTAATGTTTTTATTTGTTGAAATTTTTACTCTGAAAATTATTGTTTTCTTTTCGGCATTTGAACATTTCAAAATACCCAGTTTGGTACCCTTTATGCTTTGGATAAAAATTGAAACTATGCCATATATATATTATGTAATTTTTTTGCATAGGGCTATATAGGTCTATTTAGAGCGTTTGAAGCCTTAGCGCTCAAAAAGAATTGAAAGGTCTACAGATATTTTTGATATGCGCTTCTATAATTTTGACCTGCGTATTCTGTGTTACCGTTGAGTTCATCTTCGATGCGAAGCAATTGATTGTACTTAGAAGTTCGATCAGTTCTGCCTGGTGCACCAGTTTTGATTTGACCGCAAGAGAGCGCAACAGAGAGATCAGCGATAAAAGAATCTTCTGTTTCTCCGGAGCGATGGCTAACAACAACGTCCCAGTTATTCTTAAATGCTAGTTTAGCAGCAGCAATAGCCTCAGAAAGTGTACCGATTTGATTTACTTTTAAGAGGAGGCAATTTCCCGCAGCAAGATCTATAGCACATTGAAGACGCTCTAAATTTGTAACAGTAAGATCGTCGGTAACAACTTGAAGAGAAGGTTGTACTTTAGTAAGTGCACTAAAACTAGTGTAATCATTTTCCTCGAAAGGATCTTCGAGGCTAGCTATAGGATATGCTTGTATAAGCTCTGAATAATAATCGAGGAGCTCCATGGTCGTAAGCTCTTTTTCATCGATGTGATATATATTATCTCTAAAGAATTCGCTTGCCGCTGCATCCATAGCTAAGCGAAAATCAGATTTAAGGCTATAACCCGCTTCTTCAATCGCAATAACAAGAGAATCCATTGCTTCTGTGGTAAAAGTCATGGGTGGCGCCATCCCACCTTCATCTCCTACGTTTCGGGCTATTGGGCCATATTTTTTTGTGAGTACGGCTTTAAGTTTATGATATACTTCGCTTAAAGCTTGAAGTGCTCTTCTGAACGTTTTGAAGTTGATGGGCATGATCATAAATTCTTGAATTGCCAACTTATTACCAGCATGATCTCCCCCATTGATAATATTAGAGAGTGGTGTAGGTAATAAGAATTTATCCTTGATTTTGGGGCTAGAAGGTTGGATGAGTTCTCTGAGATAGGCATAGAGTGGTTTAGAGGATATTTGTGCTGCAACGCGGCTGACTGCAATAGAAATAGCGAGTATTGCGTTCGCGCCTAGGTTTCCTTTGTTTTCGGAACCATCTAACTCTATCATTTTTTGATCGATGATATCCTGCTCTCTTACGTCCATTCCTTTAAGTTTAGGTGCTATAATTTCTTTGATATTGTTTACTGCTTTCTTCACGCCTTTTCCACCGAATGCATGCTCTTGATCACGTAATTCAACTGCCTCGTATTGACCAGTGGAGGCTCCCGAGGGAACTGCGCCCCTTCCGAATGTTCCATTCTGTGTAATCACATCAACTTCAACAGTAGGGTTTCCTCGTGAGTCAAGAATCCATCTTGCTTTAATTTTGTCAATTGAAAACGTATCCAACGTATTCACCTACACACAAATACCAAATAAAGATGAGTAAATGGTATTAATTGAGGCACGAAGGCTTTAAGGCTTTATATGTGTATTGAAAAAGTCCACTCTAACTCTAAATTCAGATTACGCTTT
>JBHLOP010000012.1:14944-21203 GCA_048940375.1 Promethearchaeota archaeon
ACAGTTTGATACAGGAAATATGACCGAGAACTTTAAGTAATAATGCGTGAAGGATTTTTTAGAGAAAGATTTGTTATAGCTAGGCCATGATCTACGAGGCATATAAAAGGTGTTTTATTGAGAAACTATCTTTAAAACAAAACGTTGAAGACAAGATTTAAAATGAAAGCTACTAAAAACGATAAAACGAGTAATAGGGCCCTATGAATTCTTGTGCACGTATTTAAAGGGGTTTGCTAGTAAATATGAATCTAATACAAAGAGATGGGGATGACGTGACTGAGTCGTCTCTTAATGATGGCTCTATACTACTTATACGACGATACCGTGAAGAAGATCTCGCTTCTATTTATAGAATTGAAGAATTATGTTTTTCATCGGATGAAAGATATACTGCGCAACATTTAGAATTGTTAGGGCGATTTCAAAATTATTGTTTTTTAGTAGCACAAGAAACTGTTGAGGATGAAGTTGTTGGGTACTGTATTGGAGTCATCAAATTAACTAAAGAAGGCCCCATGGGACATATAATCTCCGTTGCAGTTCATCCCGATTATAGACACCGAAGTATAGGATTTAGACTTGTTATGGAGTTAATGGAGCGATTGAAGGATGCTGGTGCCTCTTATTTTCGATTAGAGGTGAAAATGACAAACAAGGCTGCAAGGAAAATGTATCGTAAATTAGGTTTCAACAATATACACATTCTGCGAAATTATTATGGAGATGGAAAAGACGCTATTGTAATGAAGATGAGTGTTAAATAGAATAGGTCGAAAAAAATGAATATTGAGATAAAAGAGATGGACGAAAAAGACAGAAAAGGCCTAAGGGATATTTTAAGAGACTCATTTGATACCTTGCATACATTAGACAGCTTAGAACTTGATTTTTATATAGATGGTCAAAACCGTCCTTGTCAGTGGTTTGTAGCACGATCACGCCAGGGGCACGTAATTGGATGTATAAATGCGTCGACACGATCCAATGAGGGTTATATTAACTCACTTTCAGTTATTGAGGGATTTAGAGGACATGGTATTGGTTCAATGCTTGTGCAAGAAGCATGTGAATTCTTGAAAACTAATGGATGCAATTCTGTTTTTCTTTATGTTCGTCCAACAAATGAAGGCGCTCAAGTTTTTTATGAGAAGCTCGGTTTCACTAATTGTGGTTTGACAAAAAGTCAGACTCTTGAAGATGTAGTTATGTTACGTAAAATGATTTAAATTATATTTCATACAAAATCAAAAAGTGTTGTTTCTTTTCCTTTTCCTCGTATCTCATCAAGACTAACTTTCACACCAAATTTTGCTGCTGCTCCTAAAACTTCAGTTACATATTGTTCTCTGTCTATTTCTGCACCATCTATCAGTGTCGGATGCCTAGCGCGCTTATATTGAGGCCCTTCGCCTTTGAGAACGATATAAGGAAATTTAGAAATCTTTCGCCACTCTTTTTCAGGATCAAGGCCATATGTATCACAATAATGCAAAAATGCTCCAACAGCTGGTGTGATTGATTTATACTTTTTTGGCGCTTTACTAATAGGAGCATATTGAATCAGATCATTTTTTATAACTTCGATTGGACTTTCTAATAGGGTACGACACTCTTTTAGAACAAATTGTTTTGCTTTATCCAAAGCCTCCGTTTCACCACTACGAAGGAGGATATCAATTACATTAAGTTGAACTCTTTTCGCGAATTCTGTCCAATCTCCTCGAATCGCTTCAAAACCTTTAACCTTCAATTCACCGCTTAGAGCACTTACATAGCCATAGGCTTTTTTTCGTTCAGCCTGAAATGCAATCCGAAATGCAATATCATCAAGTTCGAGTTGCATTCCTTCAGGCAATTTAGAACCAAGAAAGTCTAGCAAATGATCAATACTAGTATAGGTATCTTTTTCTACAGATTTTAGTTCCTTGTGCGATATTTTTTCTTTTTTTGATCTCATTGTAAGGTTATAAAGCTGTTCAAAAGATCTATCTTCAGCAAAACTCACAAAAATGCTGTCCGTATCTCCGTACACCACTTTAAAATGCTTTGTATTGATTGTATTGTATTCTTCGATCAGATCAACAAGATTTGTAAGGTGTTGTCGTCCGAGAGCGGTAATTGCATTAGCAAGGCTCAGCAGATAAAATCTACCGAAAATGGATCCTACAGTGCCCCATAGTGCATTTGCAACAAGTTTGAGCATATTCTGGCGGCGATCAACATTTTTTAACTCCTCTTGAAGATCCAAATACTCATCCGTCTTCTCCTTCTGCTCAATTTTCATTTCAATAAGCGTCTTTTCAAGTTTCTGTTTCTGTTGTTTAAGTTGATATCTATAAGAAAGAATATATTCTTCCATTTCAGCAAGAACTGATCTTGGTTTCTTCAAGAATTCAAAGGAGCCATCAGATTTGCTTCTGAATGTTTCGCCACCAACATTATAAGAAATTATGATCGAAGGATATAAAGATCGAAAATCTAGAATTACAACATCTTTAAAGAAAGTACCTTTGGGTTCGATAACCATGCCGCCTTTAAGACCATCCCCTGTTTCTTTCATTTTTTGTCTTTGACGTGTTTCATCAGGCACAGAACTGTTAGGGATGAGAACATTTCTCTGAACACATTTACGCATGAGTTCAAGTTCACCTTGGTTTCTTTCAGTTGCGTACATGCCTTCTGCAGGTGGAAATCCGACAATTCGAGTAAGCTCTAAAATGTTTTCTAGTTCCAATTCCCACCAGAGTTGATAGGAAAGTATAGCGTCCATTTCGGAATATTTAATGAAGGATTTCAGCCTTTTTTTGTCGTCTTCTAAAACACCTTTTGCCCATAATTTTCCTACAGATTCTTTAATTTCAATCTTTTTTGTTCCAAGTAATTTTTGAGCAACATCCCCAAGACCTCTATGTCCTGATTCGGTAGTAATTTTCCCTATCTTTTTTATTATGTCACAAACAACACGACCTTTCATTCGGTGAGCTCTTAATCTTCCAGAATAACGGAGTGTATCATTATCAAGTAAAGATAAAGCTTTAGTAGAGAGTTTTAACTTCCCTGCACGATCAATGATGTATGGAAAGTCGAACGCATCTACATTATAACCGATCACCATATCTGGTTGAATTTCTCGGAAAAGTGTGAAAAACTCATTTAGCAGTTTTTTCTCTGCTTTATCAGAATCCTCCTTTAAATAAAAAACATGAGTCTTATAATTATCTTGGTTTGTGCCCCAGCATATGGAGATTGCGATAATCCGTCGATTTTTTTCTTTCAACTCATCAATTTCAACTATATTACGATCATCAACTTCAATATCAAGAGCAAGGTATGTGAGTTTCCTGAAACGCAATAGGTCAGTGTCTGAAGGATGAATATGTTTTGTTTGAGATCTGAGGATGTAACCTCCTGCCTGTTCCTGATCTTTAATTGCTGAATCGATATGAATTACATTTAGACCTCTTAAACTTGTGTCGATAAGAAAACGTTTGACAAAAGGAATATCAGATTCAAAATGCTCAATATTGTTTTTTTCGAGCAGTTCACGAATTTTGGGTACTTCCCATGGGCGTTTTCCAACAAGTTTTTGCAGTTCAACTGCTTCTCCACCATCATATTTAATCTTAGTAAGTTTTTCAGTTGAAATCAGCCATTCCTTAAGTAGTTGATTTTCCTGAACGCATTTGTCAAATTGTTTTTTCTTCTCAAGAGGTATGAAGATATAAGGTAGAAAATCATCAATTTGGAGCAATATAGGAACGCCTTCAGATGTTCTGCCAAAAATTCGAACTATAGGCTTATCTTCAGCCTTTACATAATCAATATCTGTCATATAAAGGTCAAAATCTTTCGTTTCCATATTGAACAGCCTCTTGAAATCAAGCAATTGGTTCTGCATGTATTATATGAGTTATATACACAATGGATAAAGCTATGGAATCCTCATCACAAATATTAGAAATCCCCTCCTTTCACTAATTTATTCTCATTTTCGTTTAAAAACTAAATTATGATCTCACAAACTTGCACAAATAGTTCCGTAGAAACACTCTCTCGAAACAACAGATCACAAATAGGTACCTTTTTCTTAGAATTTGATGTTCCTAATACAAAAATAAAAAGGGAAACCTTTCCTGGATATTAAGCATTACTTGAGGTTTAAGAATTTTCTATGACCTGCCAAGGCTTTCAGTTAGCATGAACTATGCTTAATAGCCTCGTTTGGACAGGATAAGACACAAGTGCAACACTCTGTGCACTCATCGATATTAGTTGCAACGGCTTTTTCATCTATTAGTTCATATACCTCGACAGGACAGTTATCAACGCATTCACCAACACCAGTACACAAGTCATAATCAATTGTAATGGTTACACCTACTTCTTCGCTTTTCCACTCCGGCATATTATCACCCACTTAGGTTAAACTGAAACAGATATGTTGAGTATATGTATATATATAACTATTACAGTGTCCATATCTCGCAAAAATATAGCTAAAGAGAGATCAGCTTTCGGAATACACCAAGCAAAGTATGGCATTCTCTTCCAGAAATAAAAGCCCTTCCGATTATGTTCCTGAAGATTCGTTCAGCTATTGGTCTTTTAGCTTCCATAAATCCAATTTTCTCCAATAACTTTGAGAAATACTCAAAGAGTTTTTCTTTTTCAATTTGGCTTGCTGCCCGAAATCTTGCGTGCTTTCGTCCTTTTTCTAATCGAAAAATAGAATATAAAATAATAGCGGCGGCTTGTGCGATATTTAGTGTTGGATATTCACCATCCGAGGGAATTGTGACAACTACATCGCAACTGTTTAGTTCTTCATTTGTAAGTCCTGTTCCCTCTCGCCCAAATATGATTGCTGCCTTTCCACTCAAGTCAATCATATTTTCAAGTTCCTCAGGAGGAATTGGAACTCTTAATGGGTTCGAAATTGCACTGGCAACAATTGCAGTGGTTCCGATTATAGTGTCAACGTCAGCGCATGCTTCTTCTAGGGAAGAAACCACTTTAATATCCTTTAGAAGTTCTCTTGCATGCATCGCGAATCCATGTGCAGTTGACAAGTTGTTTAAATCTAGTTTTGGATTAACTAAATAGAGTTCACGGAAACCAAAATTCCCCATTAGACGACAAATCGAGCCAAGGTTGATTTCACCTTCGATCTCGACGATAATGGTTCTAATTTGCATGTTCTTTACCTTAAGTTTACATTCAGAGAATTACAAGAACAGAGATCTCACTTTATATATACTTGGATGATATCTGCATCTTCTAGCGTGTGTGTAAGTCCTACTTGTGCGCCCGAATGTTTTACTGACGTGCCCCAGACCTTAGCATGCTTGAAGTGTTGAAAAAAATCTTTGTGAAGCATTTTAGTTAAATCTTCAACAGTGACGCCTCGTCGAAGCACCATGGGTCTTTTTGCAACGCCTTTTGTGTCATCTTTCGTGTAGACTCTAATCAAGCCTAGGGAGTGAAATATTCTTGGAGGGAGAGTCTTGACATTTCTCATGCCTTCTTCATTCATAACGCTAGTGGGTACAATCAACGGGAATCGTTTTGCAGTCGGACTATTTTTCAATATATCAAAATTCTCCGCAGATCCCTTTACATCACCCTTTGTACAAACAATAATGCCATTCAAGTAAATGATGCTTCTATCAAGTGCTTCGGCGATATCTTCAAGTTTAATCTTTCCAGAGATCGTTACAACGGCATTGTGGATTCCGTGCTCAAAGAGAAGCTGCACAACATCCTGTCTTTCATTTTCTAAGTGAATATCGCCTATAATTTGGATCCCACCCGAACCTGTCTTCTTGATCTCCACGGGGGGAGGAACCTTGTTTAGTTTTATTCCAGTGCTTTCAAATTCATTCAAAATGAGTTTAAGTTGCCTAAGAGGATCTCTCATTAGATCAATAATCAAAATCACTAGATCCGCATTTCTAACTGCACCAAGGGCTTGTCGTCCCATTACACTTTGATTAGCATCTTTGAAAATTGCTGGAACTTCTACAGCTTGAATTTGTACGCCTTCGTAGTCTATCATTCCTGGTGTCAATACAGAAGTTGGAACTCCGATTTCAGGCTTAGCTGATGTCAGGGCGGCAAGCATTGAACTTTTACCAGAGGAAGCTAATCCGACTAATACTACTTGAGCATCGCCTTCTTTTTTTAAATGAAATTGAACACCCGTACCTTTCCTTCTGAGACGAGCTTCTTCTGATTCTGCTTTTAGTTTTGAAAGTTT
>JBHLOP010000170.1:0-4916 GCA_048940375.1 Promethearchaeota archaeon
TATCCCTTCAGTGACCCTTTTAACGCAGAAATTACAGAACCCTTATTACATCAACCACCATTATTTTTTTGGACTTGTTTGCTTATTGGTGAAGCGTTTAATCTTCCTTCGTTTTGGACTCAGCATATAATGAATATTATCTCACAGTTTTTGTTTCATTATGCATTTTACATGCTTTGCCTTGCATTATTCAATAATAAAAAACAAGCCCGATTAGCACTGTTTTTTTCTGTTTTTGCTTATTCATTATCCTGGATTCGTTTAGTAGGCATACTCTTATTCAATTGGGGAACAGTACAGGTAGGAATAATGAGCATCCTTACAGGAAACACAAATTTAAATATTGATCCGATTGTAAGAGAGAAGATAAACTTTGTAATGTTTGAATATTGGGATCTACGACATAATTTTTTTACTCAAAGAAATTCAAAGCTCTCATACAGTTTTGGTTTCTTTAGTCTTTTATTTTACAGGAAAACTAAGAAGTTAACAGACTGGAAATATCTTGGCATCTCGGGTGGCTTTTTAGGACTAGCAATAATGACCCATCATCTTTCAACACTGGGTTTTAGCGCTATTTTCCTCATTTTACTTTTTATTAGGCTTATTAGAGAGAAGAATATATCAATTGAATTCTTAATTCTCTTGATTGGGCATCTAATTGGCTCATTTGTCACAATACCTGTATTATTGAATCTATCAAGTGGAGGAGCTACACGCTGGATACTAGAAAGCCAGACAACAGGTGCTGGATGGGGATTGAGAACCCCTTCAGGAAGACCATCATGGCCATATCCATGGGAAATCTTTGAGGCTTATGGCCTAGTCTTTCTATTAGCTGTGCTAGGAGTCTATTGGTTGTACAAAAAAGGAACTTTAGACAAATTTGGAATCCCCGCAGTTCTGGGAATTTGGGGTATGGTTGTTGGCAATTTACAGTGGGTAGGAATAGAATACCAAGTACTATTTCGTCAGACAAATTTCTTATTCTACGCATTTTTTATTTATGCACCTTTTGCTCTTGAATACATTTTTCTTAGGTTCGATTTGTTTTCAGCTAATCAATCCAAAATGAAATACTTCAATAAATTGAAAAAATTAAAACCTTCAAGATTTCAAGTTCGGATTCTATTTATTCTCGTTCTTCTTATTGGGCTTTTCACTTCACAGTTAGTTGGTTTCTTCATTTTTAATCTGCGAAAGACACCAATTCATTTCATTGTTGATGGAGATGAATACGAAGGGATTATGTGGCTAGCAGAGAATACAGATAATTCCCAAGTAGTTTATGCTCCAGAAGATGTTTCAAGAAAAATACCTGCATTATCAGGAAATAAAGTTGCACTAGGTTATGTTTCTTATTACTCTCTTACTAGAGAAGATGAACGAGCACTTAGGATAAATGAGAGCCTCATTGTGTTTGGTGAAGGGAATTATCAAGAATCTAAGTTTATAATTAAAAAATACAATTCGAGTTTCCTGTTTGTCGTCTTAGATACAATCCCTAATGAGAAATTAGAGTTTTTCGAAGGACAATTTGTAAAGGTATTTGAAAATAGTAGCATAATGATATTTGTTGTGTGAACTACCTTTTGTTTGAAATATTAAATAGTATTAGTGTTCATGATTTGTATACTAAAAATAAGGAGGCGGGGAATATTAGAAAACCTCTCATATTTGCCTTGTTTATATTAGGTATTCTTTTGCTAACTCCTAGCGCTAAAGCAGAAACAAAGACTTTTGAACCTATTGCCGATTCGTTTATTAATTCAGAAAAACCTACTAGTAACTTCGGAGGCCAAGATGTTTTACGTGTCACATATCAAAATAGAACATATTTTGATGATATAGAAAGGCGTGCGTACTTAAAGTTCAATCTTTCTGAGGTGCCCAGCGGCTCAACTATAAATTCAGCAAAATTGAGATTACATACCGTAGTCGTCACTGAAACAACCAAAATAGGAGCATTCTATTGTCCCGATAATTCATGGGAAGAGTTAGAGATAACCTGGGAAAATGCACCAGATACTTCAGGTGATGCAGTAGACATTGTCTCTGTTGCGGACCCAGGAGAATGGCATGAATGGGATGTGACAAGCATCGCCAAAAAAGATACAACAATCAGTATCGTGCTCCAAATCGATGATAGTGAAAAGTCAAAAAATCCTTGGGTATCCTTCCGTACAAAAGAAACCAATAGAGACCCTCAATTAGTTGTGGAGTACACTAGTGATGGAGGTGGCGGACGATGTTTAGGTACCATTATGATAGCATTGATCCCATTGATCGCCACACTTGGCTGGTTTGTAAAACAAAAACGCACTGCAAAATCCTTGTTTTAATCTTCTTTTCTTTTTTCAAATAGTAATGCAAGTTACCACGTTTATAATCCAAGAAGTTGTTTGGCATTAAGACCAAGTATCTTTGCCTTGTCTTCATCTGTTAAATGGCGTGCTTTTTTGATTACATGGACAGTTATCTGCATATACTCAAGATAATCAGAGCCAAACAGAACTCGCTCGAATCCCCCAATAGCATCTTTTACTTTGTCTGCTAATATAGGATCCGTAACAACATCTGGTACCGCAGATACCTCAAGCCAAACATTCTCATGTTTTCTGGAGAGTTCAAGGGCATCTTTAAAGAAAATTCCAGGATTATCGCGACTGTAGTATCCAGAATGTGCTAAAACAATAGGAAGATCATCAAAATCTTTAGCAAGAGGTTCTAAATATTTCGGATTACAATATTTTGCTAATTCAGGTATTTCCCATGGGCCAGGACCACAACCTGTGTGAACTAATAGAACCTTCCCACGCTTTTCAAAATCTTCACAGACAATTCTGAGATTCTCATTTTCGGAAGGATTGAAGAGAAAAGGCCAAATCTTTAATCCCTTTAAGCGAAGTGTATTCAATTCTCGCAATTTTTGCGTTACATATTCTTCATCTTTCAGCATATTAATTGATCCAAAGCCAGTGAATTTATCAGGATAGGTATCAACTATTTCTGCCAATTCTTTAAGGGAGGTAGGTGAACTAGAGGCTCTAGCTTTAAGATAATATTCCAATTCACGCCATGCTTCCTCAAGTTGCGAAAACGACCGATTGGATACGCCATTTGGCCAATAATGAGAAGCCAGATCACTTTTTAAAAAGGCATCTTTTATCCAATTCTTAATCTCTGGTCTATTTATAGATCCTCCAAAATCTTTTCCTAATAAAACGCCATGAGAGACGCCTGAAATCTCCATTTCTTCAAGAATCTCATCAATAATTAGTTGTGATGAACGCTTGGGATGGATATGGAAGTCAATAACAAGATAACTCATGGTTTACGAAAGACACTTCAGAGATTTTAATTTTTTCTTAGGGGAAAACAAGAAGATTCTATAGGATATTTCAAATTAGAACTTAGAAAAGACGTAGGAAATTGTGAATGAAACATAAAACGCTAATAGACGAAAAAAACAGGATTAAAAAAAGAAAAATATTGATAAGATCTATTCTTCTTCATTCTTTACATATCGTAAATTAACAGACTCTTTTAGCATTTCTTGATCAAACAAATGAGAAATTAATGAACTAGTTCCAAATTGATTTGTTGTAATAAGTGGCTTTTCACGTTTTGTCATATGCATCACTATAGCTACCAAAGCGATTTTTATTGTACATCTTCGAACTCCAAGATAAATGTTATGCTTAAGATATTTTGCCCATAATCTGCTACTTGCATTCGTATATAATAATTCTTAATGGAGTGTCCGACAATTCATTGCTCTTAAAACAGTCTTTTAAAGCTATCTATTGAGATATAATAACTGATTGTGTTGCGGAGAGTTACTAGATTCTTTTTATCTATTCTTAATTAAACGAAGAGTTTTACTAGATTCTTTTTATCTATTCTTAATTAAACGAAGAGTTTTACCAGATTCCTTTTATCTATTCTTAATTCAATTAAGAATTAAGGATGAATTTTTGAAGGGTATTCGGATTGGCGCGCGCAAAAGAAATCCACCAAACAAATGTGAAAGTTAGCAAAAAACGTACTTATATTTTTAAGATAATTGTAGCTGGCGAAGGCGGTGTTGGAAAGACTACTTTAATAAACAGGCATGCCACTGGACAGTTCAAAGTCGACACAAGGATGACTATTGGTGTAGGTTTTCTTGTGTTTGAAGTAAACCACACACTTGATGAAACGA
This sequence comes from Promethearchaeota archaeon, assembly GCA_048940375.1. Taxonomy (GTDB): domain Archaea; phylum Asgardarchaeota; class Sifarchaeia; order Borrarchaeales; family Borrarchaeaceae; genus Borrarchaeum. The sequence continues at coordinate 4,205 of JBHLOP010000170.1, forward strand.
TTAAGCTTCAGGTCTGGGATTTCGGCGGGGAGAAAAGGTTTCGTTTTCTCCTCCCCACTTATTGCAATGGTGCTCATGGAGTCATCCTAGCTTTCGATTTAACATGCATTTCAAGTCTACTTAATTTACATGATTGGATAAAATTGATCAAAGAGCATACCAAAAATCCCGTTATTTTGCTCATTGGAACTAAAAATGATCTTGCAAAAGAAAATAGAGAAGATATTATACCAGATGACCTAATTAATCAGTTTTTATCATCTATAAGTCTTGATAAGTCATTTTTTTTCAAAACGAGTTCAAAAACAGGTGAAAATATTGCTAATGTATTTTCAAGTATAGCTTCGCAAATCATGGATACGCTGATCTAAAAGAATTAACGGCAATCTTAATTTCATGATATTATCACAAGAAAAGAGATAAGAGGACAAGGAGTAGTAAATAGTTTTTACGAACTATGGTCGACTATTTACATTAACCAGACCTATTCTGTACACGATAAAATTTTCGACCATTTTGCGTCTCTGATCTTCTGGAGTTGTTCAATTTCTTCATCCGTAATATGTGCAAATCTACCCTGTAGCTTCAGATATTCCTCGATTGGCTCTCTTTTTGCAGGGTTAACAAGAAACTTGCTCTTACCAGTTAGTGTAAGTTGCCCATTTTCAATTTCGTAAAGAATCCACATACCTGTAGAAACCGCTTTTCGACC
>JBHLOP010000171.1:0-4914 GCA_048940375.1 Promethearchaeota archaeon
AACATCCTACTATAGAATTTGCAGATTATCATTCCATTGGTTGCTGTTGGTATGCCTATGGACTTATTTTACAGTTAATTAACAGGTTTAAAGAATTGGATATCAAACAAAAAAGGAAAATGTTAGAGAAAGTGAGAGAACTTGCACTTAAAGCAATAGAACTAAGTTATAACACAAACGAAAGAGATGCACGTGTTTTATCAGCGTATATTAATGCATTTGTTGTTGAAATAACATATTCAATGCGTGGTGATAAAGTTACTACTGAAAAGGATTTCAATGAATTTATGAGCCCATATAAAATCTTATATAAAGTGGCTAGTGAGTACGAATCAATCGAATTTGAATTTTTAGCAATATTAAACTATGTACGACTGAATTTAACGCGCATTAACTATGTGCTAGGGACAAGTGAAAAAAAGAGGGCATTATTAAATGAAATTACCGAAGATTTCAAGAAATTGGAAGAATATGAGAAAATAATTTTCTTACCACATTTGCAGTTTTACTCACATTTGGAAAGTGCTCGTTTCTATATATATCATGTCTATTTTGAAGTCACAGGAGAGAAAGAGTTCAATTCTTATACTAATAAAGCTTTAATTTCTGCAGCAAGAATGAAGGAAATATTCGTATCTTCACAAATGAAAAGTGTTCGTGATAAAGTTTGGATGAACCATATTCTTAACCTAGTTTATATGATGAAAGCGTCAGTTTCCACTTTGCGAGAAGAGAAAATTGAATATTTGAAAAAATGTGAAAAATTACTTTTAGAAGATGAAAAAATTCCTGTAACATGGTCATCTAAAGTATATTCAACTTCGCGTGATCTTTTTGAAATTTATTTAGACATGTCTAAGATCGAACGAAATACCATCTATATTAAAAAATGTGTTAAATACGCAAAAAAGACCTATAATTCTGCAATAGAGACGGGGGATTTAACAGATGCACTTTTTGCGGCATACGTAATTGCTATCAGTTCTGAAGACTATCAAAAGTATGATTTGTCTAGACAATATTATGGGTCTGCGAGTCAACTTTTAAATAAGATAATCCTAGCAGGAAAAGATTATCCCTACTATCACGATTTGAAAACATACCTACAAGCCAGATTATTGGGTGTAAAAGCTAAGGAAGCGCATTCCAAAGGAAACTATTCACAAGCTATGGCTTTATATCACAAGGCAAGTTTACTTCTACAATCACACAAACAGTATTCGTATGATGGAATTTTGTATAATATTTATGCATTGTTTGAAGAGGCATCTATGCGTTTTATTGAGGAAAAATATGAGAAAACAATTCAAATTCTGTTCAATGTTTCCCGACTTTTTGATGAGTTCACACAACATCACGGTGAAGATTACGAACCTCAATTTCAGTATTATATCGATAGAAGAGCATATAATCGACAACAACTCTTTTTTGAATCGTCAAAAGCTTTTTGCCTTGCTCAATCTAGTATTTTGCACTCATTGATCTATCGTTACACAGGAGATAGCGAAGAGGCTATAAAACTGCTTAAAGTAGCAAATTCAAAGTTAGCACCTTTTGTAGATCGAAATAGCCATATTGCAGGTTATTATGAATTTACCAATGGATTATTTGGACTCGAAAAATCTGAACTAGTGGCAAGAGAAGGCGATTATCAGAATGCCGCATCTTATCTTGCCAGCGCTGCCGATCAATTTGAAGCTGCATCAAAGGTATTAGCATCCGATGAACGACTAAATCAACTCTGTGAAGGGCTGAAGTTCTTTTGCCAGGGCTGGATGTATGCGTTAGAAATTATGCGCCGTGATATAGATCTCAATCCAGCAGAATTAGAAAAGAATTTTACACTTGCATGTCAATTCTTTGAGAATGCAAGTAATTCATTGAAAATATTCAAGAGGACGTCTAACAGTGTTTCAGGTTTCCAGAAACTGTTAAATTATCTCTATTTTTCACTATTATTCCAGAAAAGCGACGATCCAACAGAGAAAAATACGCTTAATGATAAAATATTAGCCGTGCTGAGCGAAGCACTTCGTTTTTTTAAAGACGCTGAAGATATGGAACGATATGGATTTGTAAGGGATTTGCTTGCCACATCCCCTCAATTAAAAATTATAGAGGATAATATATTCAAACCCATCGCAATACCTTTTACGACTTATACTCCAGTCTTTGAAACAACTACAAAGTTTGAACCTAGTGGTGTTAACTTTGTTATATCCCTTAATAAGAACCAAATAGAGATGGATGAAGAAATACAATACTCAATAGAAATTACTTCTGATACTTCGGTCTACATAAAACAAATTGATGGTATGTTCCCTAAGAAGGATATAAATGTAGTTTCAAAGAAACAATTGGTAAAGAATGGCACAGTGGAAATTAATCGCTTTTTATCCCCTGGACATTTAATAGATATCGAATTCACAATTCAAGCATCTGCACCGTTTTATAACAAGACTCATCCGAGATTAATATTCCTAAACACAAAAAACGAAAAACGCAGAGCCTTTACATCACCTCTTTCGATACAGGTGTATCCAAAAAATACATTGAAAACTGGAGTGGTAAGTGAAATTAATGAAAAAATCGATCTAGTAGAGGATATCCTGCAGGAACTAGGAATCGTAATCGGGAAATTTCCTATCCTATATCATGACATCAATTCATATCGCGAAACTCTAGCAGAGTATTATTTCCGTTATGAATCCGAAGAACGTGGGAAGAAGCACCGTTCAAAAAAGACAGAAATTTCCGAGATCCCAATACAACAAATGGCTTTTGTAAATCCTCTAGGTGAGGTAAATATCCTTTATGATCTGGAGACATACCTCTATCCGCAATCTATCGCGAATCTTCTAAGCATCATCATACATGAAAAATTCGGTCATGGTTTCTTTCAACAGTTTACAACATTAGGGAAAAAATTGCTAGAACTAGAATACTATCACAAAGGTATAGAATTGCTTATGAAAGAACTAGAAAAAATATCAAATAAATATGCTACTGGGATTCAATGGCTTGCAGTTTCTACATTGATCGTCGATGAAGGATTCGCAACATGGCTAGAGTTAAAGACTTTCGAAAAACTGCTTGAAAAAACTTCAGATAAAGATTCACAGTTCATTCAACAGATACACCAAGAGATAGAAAGTTTCAAAAAAACAGTATTTGAAAGCGAAGAACTCAATGTGAAGCACGAGTACTTTGCCTTAAAATATGAAAAACCTGTTGTCAATCCATACATAGCAGGATACGATTTGTTCTCACAAATTGAAGAGAAATACGGCGAAAAATGCGTCCCGAAAGCATTAGAAATCGCTGCAAATGTCCCGTTGACAAGGCGACAGATCTCTCTTATGCCAAACACGATAAAAAATGATAAAAACTGTGCTGATAAAAGATTAGAAAAAATAGCGCGCTCAGAGCTCAAAATAGCACGAAATAATGTTGATATGTTTGAGAAAGGTGCCAAAAAATTATTTTTGTAAGGCCTAGAAAGGTGAGAATAGCATGCACAAACCCATTGTGATACCAATCAAAAAAATAGAAACAAACACTCCCTCTATCAAAACCTTTTTCATGAAAGTTCCTCTAATAGCCCAGCAAGGAATTCCAGGGCAATTTATTATGGTATGGACATTCAATGATGAAATTCCTATGTCCCTATCTTATATTGATCCCAAAAAAGAACTTATTGGAATCACAGTGAAAAAAGTGGGATCTTCTACAGAAATGATGCATTCTATGAGCGAAGGTTCGCTTGGAGTGAGAGGCCCCTATGGGAATGGGTTTAAAATTGCAGGTAGTCGCATATTAGTCGTGGGAGGAGGAGTCGGTATGGCATGTCTCTTTCCACTTATTTTACAACTTATTAAATCACAAAAATCTGTGACTGTTCTTATTGGAGCGGTGACCAAAGAGGAACTCCTTTTCCAGAATTCGTTGCAGGAATATACAACACATGAAAACTTTCGCTTGTCTATAACTACTGATGATGGATCAATGGGTTTTCATGGGCTAGTGACAGAGTTGATGGATGAAACTCTTCAAATGGAGACATTTGATCAAATCTATGCTTGTGGTCCTGAACCTATGCTTAAAACTGCATTTAATATTGCAGAATCAAAAAATATTACTTTCCAAGCTAGTCTAGAACGATTTATGAAATGCGGAATTGGATTATGCGGCAGTTGCTGTATTAATGAGCAAATCGTCTGTAAAGATGGTCCGATTTTTGAATCAAAAGCACTTCGCACTATGAATGAGTTTGGGCACTCTAAGCGAGACCCTTCAGGTAAACTTATCTCTATAACTGACTAAAATTGTGCACAAACGAAGTCTTTAAAGATCTTAAGTCTTTAAAACAAATGAATCTAAATTTTAAAGAGAATTGAGGCGCAGTTATAGTGTCCAGTACGTTAGAAGAAAGAGTTTGTAGGGGAATTATTGAGGATTTACTTACGACTTTATCTGAGGTAGATGCACAGCTTGTTCAGAAACTCAAAAAACGTCATGCAAAGATATATCCTTCAGTAGGTATTGTCTCGAACGCGACTATTCTTTCTCACACAACTCCGGAGGAAAAGAAACTTCTTTTACCCATATTAAAGACAAAGAGTATGCGTACAATCTCAGGTATTGCTGTTGTTGCAGTTATGGTAAAACCTTATCCCTGCCCTAATCAGTCATGTATCTATTGTCCAACTTTTTCAGACATTCCAAAGAGTTACACTGGACACGAACCTTCTACGATGCGAGGTATACAAAACGATTACGACCCTTATTTGCAGGTAAAGACAAGACTTAATCAATTGGAACTAATAGGTCATGCCACTGACAAGATTCTCCTATCCTTGAAAGGCGGAACAGTTACTTATTTACCCTATGAGTATCAACTAAGTTTCGTTCACA
>JBHLOP010000172.1:0-4907 GCA_048940375.1 Promethearchaeota archaeon
AAACATATATTTTCAAAACATGAAAAGCAAATACATTGAGGGAACCATGAATTAGATGAATTAGCAATTCTAGAAAATAGGGTTTCCAAAGTGTTTCAGGCAGGATTTCGATAATACAAATGTTCATTAGTTAAAGTTACTCATTCTTTGTCAGGAGAGTCTAGCAAGACATCTTTAAACCGCCTAAAGGCACCTCTGCCGTTTAATGCTATGTGAACTACCCACAGCTACAGCCGTGGGCTTTCTTGCTTAGTTGCATGTAAAACTTCTACTTAAGATTCACACCAGTGCTCGTCGTTACTTACTACCGCTTGGCTGGATTTCCTCTTTATGAGGTGAAAGAAGAAAACATTTTGTTAGCCTATATCGTTGGAGTCTGCATAGGAGGTGTCCCTTTACTTAAGGAATGGAACTTAATCCCCGTTACTTCCATCCAAATTAAGGGCACTGCAACGAACATCCTCTCGGTCGCGCCCCGTGGTATGTTGCGTTTAAAGTATAGGATAACACGCCAAGCACAATCTCTACTATCCCACCAATTATCACAATGAGCCAGATCCAGTAAAAGATGTTAATTGACCGATTTTCCATTAGCAATATCCACTCCTTTCTGTTACATGTAACTAAGCAAGAAAGCCCACTGCATAATAAATAGATGTGATGAGCCTATTTAAAGAAAAATGTTATTTAGCAGGGAGACCCCTACCAATGTTTCTAAAACATTAGAAGAAGTTTATTCTTTATTCTTTCCTCTGAAAATCCACTGGACACCATATCTATCAAAGAATTGTCCATAAAGCCCAAATGGCATCTCATGCAATTCCTGAAACCATTCTTTATTCGCACCTTCTGAGAGTTTGTCAAAAACTACTTTCAGCTCATCATAAGTTTCTCCAATGACAAATATACTATACATATTACCTTGTATTGGCTCAAGCGCTGGAGAAGCCATCCAATCTGCGGCAGATATCTCAATAGCATCAATTTTTAGATGAGCATTAATAATTCTATTGTGCTTCTCTGGCGGAAACTGAGCTTTCATGGGAGTATCTCCAAGCTTCAGGAGGTTTAATTCCCCACCAAGACACTTCTGATAAAAAGTCATTGCTTCAGCGCAATTACCGTCGAATAAAAGAAATGGCGTGCAATATAACATATTTTCACCTATTCAAATTATACTAAAACCTGTATTTGAATAAATGTGTTCCTATATATTTCATATTTATCAATTTGATGTTTTTCAAAATATAAAACTTATTTTCATTTAAAAAAAATTATTTTTATAAGCTCAATTTCTTGAGTTTATAAGTTATTAAAATTTCAAAAATTTTTTCCTTTATACACAATAAAGACACTACACAAAAAAAACTTAAATTAACGCTTTAAATCCTAAAAAATGTTGAAACGTGGTTTGCATTTCTTGAAAAGAAAAGAAGCGAACTATGAACTCGCAACAGAAATGAACGAAGGAATTAATCATGCTTATGGCAACAGCCTATGCCTGCTCAGTGCTGTGCTTGGAGTGTGCACAAAAAGGCTTTGCACCACCTTTTCGAGCAGGTGTTGCCCTCCTCCACCCCTCCGCATGGGTTTTCTTCCCCAAGGTTCGTCCCTGTGCGGAGGGGTTTTAAATAATTAAGTAAAAACAGAGAGTTGAGCTGAGGCATGGGACGAACAAGTGACGTTGACAGTACGAAATTACACAAGAAGGGCACATTATACGAAAACGACTATCAGAGTTGTGTTATAGACGAAAACGGCAGTTACGGTGCACTCAGAAAAATTTCGGGCATGTAAGCACGGAAACGTCTATAAATAGCATGATTGATGGGCACTTAGGCAAAAAACGGCACTAAGCAATTACGTGATTTCACTATTTTTGTCGGGTTCGAAACTCAACTATTTTGCATCCTATCATGACACCACAAAATTTTGTTCTGGAAGGAGTCTAAATTGATCTGATTTATGACCCAATTCCAAGTTTTTCTGGGCAAAAAACATGACAGTTATACTTTCTAGAAAACTTTTATTAAGTGTAGTTAATGCAAACAACTGGGTATTTATGACGAACAAAAATGTATTAATAGTGTATGGAAGCCGCTACGGAAGTACTGAAGAAATCTCTCAAGAAATTGCGAATGTCTTGGAAAATAAAGGAATAGAAACTCAACTTATTGACCTCAAGAAAATGAAATCAAAAGATTGGCCTTCTTTAGAGTCATTTGATGGCGTTTTAGTCGGGTCTGGAATCAAAATCGGTAAATGGATGAAAGAACCAAAAAGATTTCTTGAAAAACGCAAAGACGAACTCAAAAAGAAAGAAAAGCTTCTTGGACTGTTCGTAAGTTCTGGGAATGCATCGATTCCAGAAAAATATCAAGAGGCAAAAACTGACTATTTGGAAAAGGTTATGGCTGAGATTGAGATTGAAGCAGATATTTATGACGCCTTTGGAGGAGTCTATGATCTTTCTAATTCCTCAAAAATGGGATTCTTGATGAAGAAAATGATTAAGATGGCTATAAAAGAAATGAGGGAAGAAACCGGTATTGAACTTAACGAAAACGCAAGAAATGATCTACGAAATTGGGATCAAATTCGGGATTTTGCAGAAAAATTTGTAGAACTAGTTCTAAGATGAACTATTGTAACTATCATTAATTCGAATTTGTATCCCTATGTATCAAGATTTTCTCTCTATTTGACCATAAGATCAAGCCAAAATCAATTAGTTATAAGAATGAAGAAGTCCATATAAAAATCATAACTTAAATCCTTGTTGGTGATAAAACAATGTTACAACCTTATTTCTTTCCGTTCTTCATTATCCCCTTTATGGCGGCCATTTTCATAGTAGCCATTCTTTTAGCTGTATGGGTGTACAGAGATGCCGAAAGGAGGGGAGAGTCAGGTGTGCTGTGGTTAATTATCGTATTAATCACTGGGATAATTGGTCTGATAATTTGGTTGATTGTCCGAAGTGATAAGCCAGTGATTTCATCAGAACCAGCCACTAAAGTACCTCCACCCCCACAGACAGTTCAAACTACTCAGAAGACTGATGCCCAGTTTTGTCCAAATTGTGGCGCAAAAATTCAACCTAATTCGAGTTTCTGTGCAAATTGCGGGGCAAGTCTTGAATAGAATGCGTTTCCTGGCTTAGCTATATGAAAATGATGCTTAAGCATTCGGAATGACACTTTGCCTTTTTTTCTTTAAATCTATTAATACTCTTTTTGGTCGCTCGTAATAATCTTCACCTAGATATAATACTGCAAATATCTGACCCGCAAAAGTCACGGGTGTAATATCTCCATATCCTACAGTAGTTAAAGTGACAATTGCCCAATAGAGTGAATCTAAAAGGGATCGTTTTTCTATAAGTGCAAACCCTATACTAGCAATCAAAACTGAAACTATGAAGTATAGTTATACAAAGAGAAAACCACTTCTTGTGAACGTTTTGATAAATATCTTAAGACTAGAAAACATGAATTTCACTTTTTTACCCATGAATTTATTGTAACTAATAAGGAGCTTGTGTGAGATAGACTTAACGATTTCTTTCATCCAAAAAGCATTAAGTATTTAGATTTTGTTGACGTTGCTGCAATCAATAATTTTATATGATATTGGCGAGAGATATGCAATACACTCCTTTCTTATGTAAGATTTTAATTTATAATTTTAAGAGGTATTAGAATGACTGAAATATGGTTTGGATATCATTTACCTCCTGAGGGAACTGGTTTTGAGGGAATGAAAAATGCCTGCCTAACAGCAGAAAAGTTAGGACTTGATATATTCACAATAACTGATCATTTTATGAATATGGCGAATCCAATGGGAGAAGATAACCATCCTCTTGAGTGTTGGACTCTGCTCGGTGCACTTGCCGCGATAACTAACAAGATTAGATTAGGTCCCTTAGTATCCTGTTATGGTTACAGAGCACCAACATTGTTAGGGAAAATTGCCACTACTGTCGACGTTATCAGCAATGGAAGACTCGTAATGGGACTAGGAGCAGGATGGCACGAACCCGAATTCAAAGGGTTTTATGGAAGGTTCCCTCCTACGAAAGAACGCCTACAAGGCTTCGAAGACACTCTTGCCATCATTTATTCAATGTTTAAAAATGAACACACGACATACAGGGGCAAAACGTTCTCTACAGAAAATACATTGAACAGTCCACGACCAATTCAAGAACATATACCATTGATGATAGGTGCTTTTGGGGAGAAAATGATTAGATTAGCGACACAGTACGCCGATATTATTCATTGCAGCTTTGATCCAAGCCCAGAATATTTAGCCCAACAAAAGCAAAAGATAATAACTGGATGTGAAAAAACAGGAAGAAATCCCCAGGAAATTCGAATAGGGTCAGGATATACAATCTGGTTGGATCCAACTGAAGAAGAGACCAAACAGCGAGTCAAAAGACTGCAAGTAAGGATGAACATACCCGAAGAAACAGCAAGACAAATTGTTGCAAATGCCCCCTCAACACCAGAAGAACATATAGAAACAATTCAGAAAGCAATCAATGACGGAATATCAGTTTTCACATTCATGGGATCTCCAGATAAACTAAAAACTTTCGTAGATGAAGTAGTCTCAAAGCTGAAATAATTGTTTCTAGAATTTACTTAAACCTTTTTGTGTCTTTATCTGTAAGAGGCGATTTTTTAGATAAAACTGAAAAGTTTCTGAGATACTTTTTCAAGATCTTTTTTTCTCTTGTAGACGGGTACCTCATTTTCACGATAAACGGCTAAATTTTCTTCAAAGGTAGGTTTCGGGTTAATATAGAACACACCTAAGGGATATTTACCTTTTTCTGTTGCCCTTCTAAAAGCCTCTACTCTATCATAAGGGTCATGTGAATCATCAAGATAATA
>JBHLOP010000173.1:0-4893 GCA_048940375.1 Promethearchaeota archaeon
CGGTAAAAAAGTCCCAGTGGTGTGATTTTGAGAAGTGGTTTTAGCAAAAAATTAGGAATAAAACTGATGTTCATCAATTATCCCCTCAAACAACTCATTGCCTTAGTCTTATTCAATAAATTATTCTGCGATACAATAAAGAGTATTTTAATTTAACTTTCTAGAAAAAAGTATCCCTAATTCTCTTTTGGCACTGAAGAAATCAAGAAAAGAATAAATTTTAGTCCATGATATTTCAATTAATTTTATAACCGCAGTTGGGGCAGAATGCTGAATTTGGAGGAATAGGTTTTCCACAATTTTTACAAAACTTCATTCCTGGTAGAGGTGTCTTAGTTTTGGGTGTCGGAGGCATATATTCTGTACTCTGAGCCCTGTATTTAGAAATCGTAATGCGTGGATTGACAATTGGTTTGTCACTACGTACAACAAGCCAAACGATTAGTCCAATGAGGCCAGCTATAAGCAGGATAATTACCCAAAGCGCTCCATTTTCTCCACGCGCTTCTGCATCTCGATATATCCAAATACACAGCCAAATTCCAACTAAGCTCGCCACTATAATGATAAAAATTATAATACCCATGAAAATGGGAAAGAATGCCCACTGCATTTTGGTTCCTCAGTCTAGAAAAACACATCATTCCTTATTTACCTTTTGAATTTAGTTTTGACACGATTATTAATGAGACACATGAATGTATTGAAATGCTGCTGCTCTAAATAACAGATTAAGATTTAGAGAAATCCATTAATGCGTTGAAGTTATTTTTATAAAGATTTCCTTTAAACTATTTCGTATGAACATTCCAGAAGCTATCAAAGAATTCGTAGGAAGCTATAAATCCAAAAATAAAACTAAAACTGATTGGGAAGAACCACTTATTGCGTTTGCAAATGCTCACGATCCCTTGTTTTTGAAATTAAAGACAATAATAAGTGAGACACACAGTTTACCAACAGAGTTGCTTAGGGAAGCAGAAACTGTGATTTCGTATTTTATTCCATTTAATAAAGCAATTCCTTTGAGCAATGTAAATGGACAGAATTGTTCGGAAGAATGGGCAATCGCTTATATTGAAACTAACAAATTGATATCAGATCTAAATGAATATTTATCTAAAAAATTAGAAAGACAACAATTTAAGTCAATAGTTCTTCCACCAACTCACAACTTCGACGAAACAAAATTAATTAGTGATTGGTCACATAAACATGTTGCTTTTGTTGCGGGTCTAGGCAATTTTGGCGTACATCAAATGCTTATTACAGAAAGAGGATGTTGTGGAAGATTAGGCTCTTTAATAACAAATGCAAAAATAAAACCTACAAAGAGACCAGAAAAGGAATTCTGTTTATACAAGCATAACGAAACATGTATGCAATGTGTTGAGAACTGCATTTTTAATGCCTTGAAAATTGATTCCTTTAATAGACATCGGTGTTATGAAGTTTGTTTGTTAAATGCGGATTTATATTCAAAACTTGGATTAGCAGATGTTTGTGGAAAATGTATTTCTGTTGTTCCTTGCTCTTTTAACGATCCTGTAAAACAAATCCATTAAAATATCCTTCCAAAAAACCCTATTTTTAAATTATGGAAAACATTTGAGAAAAAGAATCTTATATACTGTTCTAAAAATAGATTTAATGAGCCTTTTGATTAATATGCAATCGCAGGATTATTAGGCCTATCTTCCATTCTTTCATGCTTAAATAGGTCCTCTATTGTCTCAGGCTCATTAAACATTTCGTACATTTTCTCCAATGCACTCCCTCGGAAGATACTGATTTTATATTCGTGTTTATTACTTTGAATAACTAGGTCTCTATACGGACGATTAGATCTTCTCCTTGATCTACCAAATCCACCAAGTCCACCGAATACACCCAATAGACCACCACTGAATAATGGGCCTTTCGGTTCTTGTAGTCTGATTTCTTCTATATCATCTTTAAATACTTCGAAATCCCTTTTTTCTTCTAATTCTTCTATTGTTTTGTTGGAGAGATCATCTGGTTTGTAAAGTGTACGTCTTAGTATAAACCTAATCAAGAAAAAGCCACCAATAAGCAATGGAACAAAGAGTGCGCCAAAACCAATGAGAGTACCAACCAACACAATACCTAGAACAATAACGAACCACCACATAGGATTGATTTTTTGAAGTTTACTTGGCTTTATACCAATAATTCGCTTGGTCGTTATGTAGATGCCATACGGTCTATATGTATCCCTTTGTAAATTACTACTAGTAATTCCATCTAGGACTTCTTCTGTTTGCATTGGAACTTCTGGTGGTTGAATGTGTTCCTGAGTCATCTTTTTCACCTCCTAATGGTGAGATCATCTTGTAAAGCTTACAATGTAGGTGTTATTAAATTATCATTCCTTCAATTCAAAATAAGCGTCTTGCCTTAGATGTTCGCTTCATCTCTTTTGGCTAAGGTAGGCTCGCTATTGTGGAAAATTAACCTACATTCACACCTCTCTGTTAAATAAAAATAATATTTTCGAAATATATTAAGGTATGTTTTGCTGCATTGGTTTTAGAGTGAGGTAGTTTACTTAGTAAACTGAATTTCAAGGTAAATTTCAAATCAACAGTAAGATGGTGATTATTGCTACAATCATCTCTGAATATTGATGTTATTTGAAAAAACAGAAAAATGATTAGCGATAAAATTAAAAACTAATTAATGAATCACTCGCAGTGATTTTTCCAGTCTTTAAGGATTATTTTTAGTTGTTCTTTTTTGTAGACACCATCACACGTTTTTGAATCATCTATCAGTGGTTGTTGTTCCTCAAATATGAAATTAATCGGTTTACAATCCTTTAAACAAGTGCGTATTGCAGAACATGTATTTGCATATTTTTTGACTGTGCTTAACTGATCCTCTGATAGTTTCAGTGACTTCAGAAATACTGTGCATCCATCACTTGTTTGTGATAAAGTTACTACAACAACGTCACCGCGAGTTATTAAAAATTTAGAACCATCAACTATTTCCGTTCTGATGGTGACGGAATCTAAATTTCCAATACGATGTTTCAGAGTCGCAAAAAGAAAATTTTCGGAAAAACCTTTACTTCGAGATTGTATTAAAACTCTCATAAGACATTTACTAGGGTCTTCAATGACTTGTTGATTTGCTAACTTTTCTCTCTTTAAATGAATTGCTATTTTTCTTCCTTCGCTTGTGAGATCATATTTTGGTATGATAAATGTATCTTGCGCTGTGCGCTTGTAGTTTATTCTTTCAACTAATCCCTCCTCGACAAATTTTCGAATGATTTTAAAAACTCTCTTAATGCCTACACCAAGCTGAGTTGCATGCCAGTGAACTAATTTTCCGGGAGGGTTCTCAACAAAACATAGGTCAAATATTTGGATAATAACTCCTTCATTATCCAGTATTGAGATCAGTAACTCTTTCTCACATTCTGATGCATCATCTAAGATTGAAGTCATCTCAGACACTCTTCGACTGTCTTACTGACTAATCCTTTAAAAATCAATTGTTGTAACAGTTAAAGAATTATAGCTAAAGCTTGATAACCCCAAAAAAAAGATGCGATTGTATTGAGTTCAGCTCAAAATGATTCAAAGAGATCATTCATAACAATTAATACAACAGGCTTTTTCTTTTCATATGCAACGATTATTCCGTCTGTTATACTTCCTCTTTATGCTCTTTCTATCGGTGCTACTCTGTTTCAAATTAGTTTAATACTAGGAGTATCGTTTGGAATGAATTCCGCAACTACAGTTATTATGGGCTCACTATCCGATATTTTAGGAACACGAAAGCCATTTTTCATTTTTAGTTTGATCGGCTCAGCTATTGCACTTTGTTTGATTCCCTTTATCAGCATTCCAGTGTACCTAATTTTGCTTATGGGAATTTGGGGCGTCATTATTTCGGCATACCCCCCAAATATGTTCGGGTTGGTCTCTGAAATATCTACTAAGACTGAAAAAGGTAAAAATATGGGAATTCTAAATACATCAATCTCGCTTGGATGGGCACTTGGCTCCTTTTTTAGCGGATTGATTGAAGAATTATTTGGTTTTGCCCTGAGTTTTTATGTTGGATGCTCTTTTGCAGTTCTTGCAGCAGTAATAACACTCATCTTCTTAAAAGAGACCAAAAAAGGTATAGTTAAAGACAGAAGTGTCAGAGAAATTATGAATGCTTTGAAAAGACGTATCATACCAGGTTGTTGTGGAGAGGAAATCACCTATCTTAAAAAAAACGGTTTAAACTGGCTTTTTACGTCGATTTTCACAAGATATTTTGCTTACTGGGGCGTATTAGCTTTGGTAACAGTTTTCTTTGCAACGTTAGTTCCCGTAGTATGGGTTGGTATTCTTATCGGTATCAATAATGGTCTTCAAGCAGTTACAATGGCACCTATCGGAAAACTATCTGACAAGATAGGCCGAAAGCCAATTATTCATCTCGGATTACTCGGAACTAGCGCAGTGTTGATACTCTATGCGATAGCACATGGTATCTATATACTCCTTATAGCACAAGTACTTCTTTCCTTTGCATTTGCAGGCATTTTTACAGGGGAAAGTGCTTTCGTGGCGGACATTGCTCCCGAGTTTAAGCATAACGAAATCATGGGCTTTTTAAGTTTCACATTAGGACTCGCTTCACTTCTAGGCTCACTTATTGCTGGAATATTAGCAGAACTTCTAGGGTTACGTATTATGTTTATGATCCTCGCTACATTACCAGTAATAGGCTCGTTTATCGTATTTTTAAAAGTACAAGAAACAATCAGTTCTTAGAAATCTAATAGGCATATTTTATCACAATGGCTGTAATAAAATCAGAGGCATCTTCTGCTATATCGGCGACGTTCAAGATATCTAATAT
>JBHLOP010000174.1:0-1398 GCA_048940375.1 Promethearchaeota archaeon
TGTTGAAAAGTGTAAGGCATTCCTTCAATGAAATCCTACTGAAAAACTTATAATTGCACCCAATTAAACTATATCACTAGTTTCATGGGTCCGTGGTCTAGCCTGGATCGGGCGCCGACTTAGATTGAACTAGTCTAAGGCGTATGCCTGCGGAGCCGGATAAGTTCTCCCTCAAGAAGGAGAGCCACGGAGATCGCGGGTTCGAATCCCGCCGGACCCACCATTTCTTTCTGATTTTTTCTGCATTGAATATTCGTGAAAAATTAAAGCTGCAGATTTGAGATTTTTAGAAGTCGAGAAAAGGCAAATAGAAATAAAATGAACAAAAAGCAAAACATGAGAAAAAAATTACACAAGCTCGATTTCAATATAGATTGAGTCGGGCACCCTGATCCTCATAATTTGCGACATAGTGCGTTCGTTAGCATCGAGGATAACGATCCGTTTGTGAACTCTCATCTGCCATTGCTCCCATGTGGGTGTTCCTTCTCCGCAAGGAGTTTTTCTTACAGGAATCTTAATTTTCTTTGTTGGCAGTGGAATCGGGCCATTAATACGCGCTCCAGTCTTCTGAGCGATTTCTTTGAGTTGATCACAAATTTGATGCAGTTCTTTGGTATCCTTACCTAGCAATCTGATACGTGCTCGCTGTACCATCGTTTTATGCCTCTTTTATTACTAACCTACTAAAAATTGTATAGAAAGCCTTCTCAGGCTTCCTTAGAAAAAAGCTTTTAACGTTTTGTTACACTTTTTACGATTCCAACACCTACTGTCTTAGCCATGTCTCTTATAGCAAATCTACCTAATTGTGGAAGGCTTGCATACTCCTCTATGCATAATGGTCGCGTTGGAACTAGTTTTACAATTGCACCATCACCTGTTTTCAGATATGGTGGGTTCTCCTCAACTATTTCTCCAGATCTTCGGTCGATCTTCGCTTGAAGTTCTAGGAAGGTCGATGCAACTTGTGCTGTGTGGGCATGTATAACAGGGGTATATCCTGCAGCAATCGCAGTTGGATGATGTAGTATGAATATCTGTGCTGTGAAGTCCTTTGCAACGCTTGGTGG
Source organism: Promethearchaeota archaeon (assembly GCA_048940375.1). Taxonomy (GTDB): domain Archaea; phylum Asgardarchaeota; class Sifarchaeia; order Borrarchaeales; family Borrarchaeaceae; genus Borrarchaeum. The sequence continues at coordinate 1,074 of JBHLOP010000174.1, forward strand.
GTTTTTTGGGTCTCCTCCAACGTCGCCACGTCGAATATCTGCTTTCGCAATTCCTTTGAGATTAAATCCGATGTTGTCGCCAGGCATTGCTTTTGGCATCTGTTCGTGGTGCATTTCGATCGATTTTACTTCACCAACCTTTGAGACGGGTTCAATTTGGATCTTATCACCTGCTTTGAGTACACCTGTTTCCACTCGTCCTACGGGTACCGTTCCTACTCCAGTAATCGTATAGACATCCTGGATTGGAATCCTTAGAGGCTTATCCGTTGGCTGGGGTGGAATTTTCATTTCATCTAAAGCTTGAAGAATTGTTGGTTCTTTG
>JBHLOP010000174.1:1498-4852 GCA_048940375.1 Promethearchaeota archaeon
GAGATAACAAGCTTGTGAAATAATTCATCTTAATTTATTGCCTATAAATTTTAAATGTCTGCATTCATTGAACTTTTTACTCAGCGAGCAGACAATGCAATACGTTCCTTTTCTTGGCGTCTTTTAATTGCAAAACTTCGAGTATCGTTATTAGCTGCTGCTATTAATTCTTCTGCAATACATTCTTCAAATGATTTCACTGTTGAGAAACTTGCCTTTTTAATTCCCTGAGCCAGAAACTGTAAAGAAAGATCTACACGTCTTTGAGGCGCAACATCAACCGCTTGATGATATACAATACCACCATAAGAGATTCGAGTAGTTTCTTCTTGAAGGGCTGCGTTCACGACTGCGCGCACAAGAATTTCAACAGGATTAGCTGAAGTTCTTAAATGAATGATTTCAAGAGCAACCATAACAGCCTTAGTGATCCTCATTTTTTTGCCAGTATTACGTCCGCCTCGCATCAATTTGTTTATAAATCGTTCTACAATAGACACCTGTGATTTTCTGAATCGATGGTGCTCGTGGCGGCCGGCTGAATGTGGTGCGATTACAGGTGTTAAAGAAATGTATCGTTTCAATCCTGGATCCTCAACTTCAATTCCCTCTGTAGACCATTTACCGAATAGAAGGATTTCAGCAGTGTCAGTTTTTTTAGTTTTTTCTTTTTTTTCTGTTTTTTCTTTTTTGTCTGGCAATCTAATTCTAGCTCCTTGAAATAAATAAGAAATAAGCTCTACCTGATAGGTTTCTCCTTTTTCTTCATTATCAGTGCATCCAATGAGACGCCATTAACTTGAGTAACTTTCCATCTAACACCCGGAAGGTCACCCATACTTCTGCCTTTTGACCCACCGATGCCCGCTACAATTACTTCATCATGTTCATCAACATAAAGTAGCGCACCGTCACCAGGCAAGAAAGCGGTTATTTGTTTTCCATTCTTTATCAATTGGACACGTACGCATTTACGAATGGCACTATTTGGCTGTTTGGACTCGATACCAACTTTTTCCAAGACTATGCCACGTGCTTGTGGCGCACCTTCTAGCGGGTCTGCTTTAATATCAAGTTTTAATTGTCTACGTTTATAATAACGATCTTTCCATCTGAATTTCTTTCTTTTGCGTGCCAATAAACCTGCGGCAAATTCTCCTATTGGTGACTTACTTCCTGGCATTTTTTAATCACTCCTTTTTATTTACGCCATCTTAAGAGATAATTACATCTTCGATATTGTGATATCTTTTTGCAAGTAGCCGCGCACGTGCAACATTCTTTCCATTTTTTCCTATTGCGATGCCTCGATCCTTTGGTTCAACATTTACTATTGCTACTTTTCGATCCTTTTTTTCTGAGATGCTCACACTTTTGATTCTGGCTGGCGCTAAGGTATTTTTGATGAATTCGACTTCGGATTCAGCATGCTCAACTATGTCAATATTTCTGTGTAGCATGTCCTTAGCTCTTTTTATATTTATTCCTCTTTTGCCAATCGCTCGCCCTATGTCCCCCTCTTTCACCACAAAAATCAACCGATCATCATCAATAATTACATCTTTCGTGATGGCACCAGTTATGTTTTCGAATAGTGCGATATATTTTATTTCATCGCTTGTAATTTTAACACTACTCAATTGCTGTCCTCCACTAATTGTAGAATATCTGAATCACCTGGTTCCTGAACCGATACAACAGATACTAGATATGGTTTACCACAAACAAACCCTAGATCTAAACTAGATCCTTCGTAATCCATGGTTGGGATTTTAGGATCTGACAAATTAGTATAATGAATGAGATCATTCCTTATTGATGATGGGGCGTTTGCTGCAAGTATTACTAACTTAACATTTCCATGTTTGACAGCTCTAATAGATTTCTTTGCCCCTAATATAGTTTTACCCGTTCGCACTGCAATTTGAATACTTTTTGCTATATCTGCCATTTATTCTTTGTCCTCCTTCGCCTTTTTTCCCCCTTCTCGACTCATCATAAGATCTATCGCCCCTGTCCCTAACAATATTGTTTGCCCGATAATCACGTTTTCTGTTATTCCTTTTAAGTGATCAATTTCTCCACGAGTACTTGCTTCAAGTAAATGTTTAACAGTTACTTCAAAAGCGGCTCTTGCTAAAACGCTTGCTTTCTCACCGCTAATACCGTGTCTGCCAATTTGTCTGACCTCTCCTGTTACGGTCATAAGATCTGCAACCAGCATAACGTGTCTTAGATCGACGTCTAATCCCTGTTCTTCAAGTACGTTAATAGCTTCTGCGATAATAATGTTCCTTGCTGCTTCTATGCCAAGACATTCTGAAATCTCATGAATATGATTAGAAATAGTCCGCATTGGATCTACACCTGAAACACGAAGAACGTTTAACAAATTTGTACCTTCAGAATAGATGACAAATTCCTCCTCTTCCTTCCGAATAACCGTTCTTTTGACGTCTTTGAGTCCCTTCAATGGTAAAGTTCGAATTTTTTCTGCAAGTTTTTGTAACTCTGTAAAGTTGTCAATTTTTGGTCGGACAATAATAGTATAATCATCCTGGATTTCTGCATCTCCTTTCTTGAGTTTATTAATTTTTTCTACAACAAATTCCGCAGTTAAACCTTTATCGTCCATTAGATCAGGATCTAATTTTAGTTCTATTTGCATATTGCTAAGATTGATTTCTATATCGTAAGTTACCTTCTCTATTTTTGTTTCCTCAATACGTCGTGCCACTTCACGGGCTTTTACTCCATCTTCTTTATGAGCATCATCTAGATAAACTGTCATCATGGGTGTGGAAGGGTTTTTGCGCGCGTCAACAATTTCGATCAGTCGAGGAAGACCGAGCGTTACATTGAGTTCTGCGACTCCTGCGTAGTGAAATGTTCTTAAAGTCATTTGTGTGCCTGGTTCACCAATTGATTGTGCTGCAATTGTACCTACAGCTTCTCCAGGTTCAACTAATGCTTTTGAATAGGATTTTTTCGCTTCTTCGATAAGTAAGTCTAATTCCTTTTTAGTTACTTCAGTTTCTTTTAATTTTGCATTTAGTTCTTCAATTACTGCATGAGGAAGTTCCTCGTTTTCTTCTAAAGCCTTTAATTTTTTATCTACAACTGAGAGTTTAGTTTTAGCTGCTATTCTTCAACCCTCCTCTGACTTAGGATTTTTTCAAATATCACGTCCATGTTCATTGCTTTCCCATGATCACTTTTTGCAGGATCAACACCATCTTCACCGTAAATGAATTGAATTATTTGACCGATTGCGTTTCTTACAGTTCCATCATTTTCGTTCTTTATATCTTGCAAAGCATTTACCAATCGTCTTTGCATATAACCTGAAGTGCT
>JBHLOP010000175.1:0-4820 GCA_048940375.1 Promethearchaeota archaeon
TTTTTCAGGAGGCAACAAAATGGAAGAAAATACGGTATTATCTACTGGAATTCGAACTTTAGATGTCGTAATAGGTGAAGGTGGTCTCCCTAACCGTTCTTTAGTACTCGTTGTGGGAGATGTTGGTTATATTCATAGATTACTTGTACAGACTATTGTTTATCATCTTTCAAAAGATCCAACAGCAAATACAGCAGTTAAATATGTGTTATACGATTATTCGGCTGAAGAACTTAAGAACATTTTTAAAGATATCAGAATGGATATTTCAAGTCTTCCTGAGGACAAATGGAAAATTATTGATATGTATAAAGAAGAACCCGTTCCAGACATACTAGAAATGAACCCATTATCAGTTTTACTTTCTGAATATATGGATGGTTGTTTTAACGAAAAGATGGTAGGAACAGGTAGACGAATAGTTACAGTAATTGATTCTTTGAGTACGTTCCTGCATCAAATTCCGGAATGGGGTGTTGACATAGATGATTTGTATGCTATTTTCATTAAGGAATTCAGCCATCGAATTACAAAGATAGACGGTATTCACTTCTGGCTTATGACAAGAGGACTGCAAGAAGAACAGATTGAAAATACAATCGCCCATTTTGCCGATGTTGTTTTTAGTCTCCGTCAAAAACAATCTGGAGAAAGAGTTGCTAATTTTATTCAAATTCCAAAACTAGGAACGCGGATTCTGAGAGAGCAACGTGCAAGGGAATATCCGATTGTCGTCGCTGAAAATTATCAAGTGAGAATTGACACAAAGGAGCGAATTGTCTAATAATACCGAAAAAGTATGGAGAGTGAATCATTATGGCGATGGATATAAATGAATTAATTCCTAGTGGTTACAGTGTACTTTTAACTGGTCCAGAGGGCTCTGGAAAGACTTGTTTTTCACTTCAATGGATTCTTAAAGGATGCAATGCGGGAAAACATGGAATATATGTCACTTTTGATGAAAAACCAAACGCACTGAGAAGACGCGCAGCACAAATGGGATGGGATATAAAAGATCTGGAAGATGTAGGATTATTAACAATAATAGACGGTTTTTATCCACGGATCGGTATAAAAAGCAAAGAAATTCATACAACAAGACCAGATGTCGATTATTTGTTGCTCAAAATCGCTCCAATGATAAAAAAAAGTGGTACAAGCAGAGTTGTTGTCGATAGCATTACATCGCTTTTAATTCCAACACGCACCGTTTCAAGCAAGAGTAAAGAAGGAACAGAAGGACAAACAATCAAACAAAGAACTGCTTTAATCAGAATGAGCGAATTCTTGAAAAATCAGGAAGTAACTGTTATCTTCACAGAGGTAGAAACAACTAGTGACCATCCCCAATTGGAACAATTTCTAGTAGATGGTGTGATCGAATTGGGATTAGTGAAAACAGATGAAGGCCTTAAACGCCGACTTTTAATAAAAAAGATGAGAGACAAAAAACATTCTATGCAATATACAGATTTTAGTATTACAGAAGGACAAGGTATCGCTTTAAAATGAATTATATGTTCTTTAAGAAATGAATTTTTATTTTACGAAATAATAAATGCTTTAAAAGATGAACGGAACAAAAACTCCAAAGGATTTTTACTAAACTCATTAGAGGGAACTTATATCCAAAAATTGAAAATATGAACTCTATCGTGCTCATGTCATTTCTTCATTTTCCTAAATATATATACGTGTATGATATGTAAGATTTAATTGAAAAATTCGTTTATGAGCTAGATTTAATTAGTTTTCAGAGCGGAAACTTGATAAATGATGGTGCTTATATCCAATATGTTTCTGAAACAGTGGAGGTGGATAGAATTTCAAATAACAATGATGAATTTCACACCGATGAAAAGATAACTGATAAATCCGACTTAAAAGAAGATGAAGAGTTAGATTTTGAAATAGATTTTGATGATGACGACCTCAATTTAGAATTAGAAGAGGAAGTTTTTGACGAAGAAGCTCTCACTCGTCGTCTTGTATTTATGTCACCTATTGTAAATTACGTGAGAGCAAAAATGAAAGATATTGCTAATACAAGTTTTTACACAAGTGGAGAAGCGAAAAAGGCACTTATTGAGGTTTCTGACCAATATCTTAAGGAAATGCTTGATGCTTTATGTCAGGAACTTGTTAGCATAATGTTTTTGACCCAAAGAAGGACCATAGGAAGAGGACATGTATCCTTTGCGATGGATCACGTGTTCAAATTATTCATAAATAGGCTTTGGGATGAGAAAGTGCTTAAAGCGAAGGCAAATCTCATTAGCAAGATATTCAAGGTCCAAATAGAGGATGAGAACAGCCTTAACGAAGAATGAACGTTATTTTGGGATGAACACGTAACAGATGACCAATTTTGTTACGGAAAGTTAATTGCTTTCCAATAATTCATTCTGAAAAAATTCTAAGGTGAATTTTTATGACAGCGGGTAAAGTTGAAACATTATCTGCAGCACAATGGTTTAAAGAAAACAGCGAAATTGCAGGTTTTGACAATCCAGGAAAAAGTACTTTTACGAGTGTAAGGGAATTGGTCGAGAACAGCCTAGATGCGGCTGAAGAAGACATCCAATTAATGCGCGATCGTGGCGATAAAATCGCAGAATATCCAAAAATCAATGTGATTATTCAACCAGTTTCTCATGAACGCATCCGAAAAAAATTGCTTGAACATTTAGATGTGGGCGGGACAATATTAGAAGGTATTGAAGAAATTGAAATTGAACGTGATCCTACCGTAAAATATTACGTCATTGAAGTCAGTGATAATGGCCCTGGAATCCCGCATGAGTTTATAAGTCTGGTATTCGGCACTGTTTTTACCGGTACAAAATACGGCATTAAACAAGGACGAGGCCGATTTGGCATGGGCGCAAAAATGGCAATGATACATGCACAGAGAACTACAGGCTTAGACACAGAAATATGGTCATCTACAAGAGATGCCAGAGAAGAAAGTTACTATCGCATAAGAATAGATCTCAAATCAAACTCTCCGATATACACAGCACAACAAATTATTCCAGACAAACCTTGGCACGGATTACGGATGCGTTTATACATCGGTGGTAATTTAACTTGGGCTAGAGCTAGAATTCTTGACTATTTTAGGCAATTGGTACTTGTTACCCCGTATGTGAACCTTCAAATGAGAATAGGTGACGAAGTATGGAAATGGAATCAAGTGACGGATGAGATTCCTCCACTCCCCTCAGAAACTAAACCACACCCTTATGGGATTGATATCGAAGGATTGAAAGAAATGATTGCCAGATATCCAAAGAAGTCTATGACTCAAAACGAAAAAAGAAAAGACCTCCCTACGTTAATAGAATTTCTTACAAATGATTTTCAAGGAATAGGAGAAGGAACAGCAAAAAAGTTCATCCGATATTATTTAGAGTTAGATCCCAACATGCGACTCAATAAGTTAAATGAAGCTCATATATTCAAACTAGCGCAAGCTATGTCATCTTACGAGGACTTTCCCGCACCCGATAGTAGCTGCCTTTCCATATTATCTCCTGAAAGCTTAGAGAAGGCCGCCAATATCCTTCTAGAACCTGAATATATAAAAAGTGTTACTGGTAAAATTGTTGCCATTAAAGGCCATCCGGTCCATATCACTACTTCTGTGTCTTTTGGAGGAAATATTACGACCGGAGTCACACTCTATCGATTTGCAAACCGAATTCCACTTCTCTTCAAAGAAAGGAGTGATGTATGCTATAAGGCACTTGAAGAAGCCAATATAAAACGCTATATCGACATAAATGTACATGGAGTCACCGTTATTGTGAGTGTTGTTTCAACAAGGATGCCATATCAAGATGCTGCCAAAGATTTCATCGCAGATTATGATGAATTACGTGATGTCATTAAATCAAGCATGCAAAAGGCATTTCGCAGAGTAAAGACATATATTACGCATAAAGAAGAGGCAAAAAAGAAAGAAAAAGAGTTAGAAAAACTCAAAGATTATGCTAATCGATTATCTAAATCCCTAGCAAAAATAACAAGAGGAATGCCAATGAGCGAGTATGAAATACAGCATAGATTGATGAAGATTATCAAGAGGGAGTATGTATGAGCCAGCCAGAACACAATTTGAAGTCTATAGAAGCAATCAGCAAATTGAAAAGCTCGAAAATAGAAGGAATAACAGCACCAAAGGATGCATTAAAAATTCGAGAACTCTCACTAGAAGAAACAAAACAGGGGATTGAGGATATTGCATTAAACTTACTTAGTTTACTTGACTTTGATGAAAGACCTCGCGTATCAGTTCCAATTCGAAGTGCACAAAATACTATTGTCGATCAAGAGACAGGACATATCTTTCTTGGACATAATACGGTTACTCGATCGTTAAGACCATCAAGCGTTGGGCAACTGTCTGTTTTGATTCGTGTGGCAGAAGGAATTCACGAACTTCTCTCATTGGGAAGACATTCTACAAAACGTGAACTTTTCTACACCGATGTCAACCTTTTCGAAGATCAGACTGTAAGCGATCGTGCTATAGAAGACCTTGCAGTCACACTAAGGACGATTAGAAATGCAACAAATATTGTAGCATCAGCTAAAGGGAAAATCATCGGTCGTATTCGCTTTGTTGAAAGTGGCGACCTTATTGATTGTACAAAAATGGGAACAGGAGGAAAGGCTATCACACCTTTTCAGGATCAAATAGAAAATATTGATTCTGATGCTGAATTTGTGCTTCTTGTAGAAAAAGACGCGGCCTTTATGAGTCTTTCTGAAGCAAAGATTTACGACAGATATCCTTGTATTCTTATGACAGG
>JBHLOP010000176.1:0-4770 GCA_048940375.1 Promethearchaeota archaeon
GTTACATATCTATTAAACAGAGTTTACACATTTCTACTTTTGAAAGGAGGACCTAGTTTGTCTTCAGAAGAATTTGAGTGGTTTCAAAAACTTGGTTGGATCAAAAACCCATTTCAATTAAGTCCTGTAGGAAAACCAGATTTAGTTGTCGGGTTTGACGAAGAATTTCAGTTGCTGGAAAACTACATTCGCTTAGGATATGATGTAATTATAGAAGGGCCTTATGGTAGCGGGAAAACTTCGCTGCTTTTATGCCTAGAAACGCTATTCAAAGATAATAGACTACCAATCTTTTTTTATGCCCCTCCCGAATCAGTTGCGGAATTGATACAAATAATTAGTATGGAACTGAAATTCAATGGTGAGCTATCGCCTCAAGTACTGTATCACACACTTAGAAGGTCAGATGACAGAATAATTCTCCTTATAGATGAAGCACATGATCTAAATATCGACGTTGCTAAGATGTTACGGGGATTATCTGATCTAGACAATATAAGCATTATTTACAGCGCATTAAACGGATTTTCCTTCGATAAACTGCCGAAAATTTTGAATACTCTTGCAGATCGAGTACAAGAGATTATTTATCTAGATCTTCTATCTGAAGAAGAAGTGATATTAGCTATTAAGAAAAGAATAGAAGACGTTGGAGGAAGCGAGGTCTCTCCTTTCACTAATGACGCTATAAATTTCATCGCACAGGTATCAGAAGGCGCACCTAGGGAAGCTATCAAACTATGTTCTGCAGCAATAGCGCTTGCAATACGTGATTCAATAACTGATATCGATGTTGACGTATTAGAGCAAATTACGAGAAGACGGCCATCAGAAATTGTTCGAAAACTTCAGAGATTAGGAGACAGAGAAAAGCAAGTTATTGGACTTTTTGTTGCTCATCCTGTGCTATCAACGGGACTAGTTAAAGATGAGTTATCGATCTCGTCCCAAGCATCTTATAATGTGATTGCCCGCCTTATGGAGAAGGAATTAGTAACGTCAAGAGAGGCAGAGGGCAGAGGCAACGAATATCTTCCTGTAGGTTTAGTGAAACGTATTTTAACACAAGAAATCGCGAATGACATCTTAAGGATCGAAATATAACATATCCGAACATGCTTTTTAATAGTGTGAGGTTGCTTGCTACTTAGTCCAAAAATTATATCAATGCTCTGATGTGTTTTCGGGATAGCAAGAAGGTAGAGAAATGCCTTAGCCGCTAGAAAAGCAGCAGAATGCACTCTGTCTATCAAATCATCAATTCGGTCTTTTTCCAAAAGAATTTGTGCACTTGTAAGTTTGTCCAATATGGAAACATTCTTAAATTTAAAATTATGGACAAAGGATATTGGGCACACTTCGAACTCTCAAAAAACGTTGGGACGTTATAGCGGAGGAGATAAAATGACAGCAATTGAGATTCGTTCACTCACGAAACGTTATAATTCTGTAGTCGCATTGCGAGATGTAGATCTTGATATTGAAGAAGGCAAAATTGAAGGATTACTTGGTCCCAATGGATCTGGGAAATCGACTCTAATGAAGGTGATTATGGGACTGGTAAAACCAGATGCTGGTGATGTACGAGTATTTGGCAAAAGCGTTTTTAAGCATCCTCTTGAAACTAAAAGACTTATAGGCTATGTACCAGAGGCTCCACGTCTCTACGAATTTCTGACAGCAGTAGAATACTTAGACTTTATTTCTGCCGCGTATCAGTTAGATTTTAAAACAAAAACTCAACGAATAAATGAATATTTAGAAGCATTTGGCCTTAGAGAACATGAACGTGCTAATGAGTTAATAAGTGGATTCTCAGGAGGTATGAAACAAAAAGTTGCGATTATCTCCGCGTTGTTGCATAAACCTCAAATTCTTATATTTGACGAAGCAATGACGAATCTAGATCCTATGTCAGCACGAATTGTAAAAGATTTGTTGCATAAACTTGCAAAAGATGGTGTCACAATTCTCTTTTCTACTCATGTCCTTGACATAGCAGAAGCTATGTGCGATCGTATTACTTTGATGCATTCGGGAAAAATAATTGCAAGAGGACAACTTGATGAACTTCGAGAAAAAGCACAACTTTCTGAATCGACTCTAGAAGACATTTTCTTAAAACTCACTGGCTCAGAAAATATTAAAGCTATTGTTGAAGCCTTAAGTGAATGAATGGTTTGTGTTGTGTATAAATGAATTATAAAATAATTTTCCGTACTGCAATTGTCTATACTCTTTCTTTTCTAAGAAGAACCCAAACACAGCAGCAATATATTGGACGGACAATCAGAAGGCCACTTACTATTCTTCTCGTTGATATTGGCGGTTTTATCCTTAGCACCTTTTTAGGCTATATTGTAAATAAATTTTTAGTGATAGACGAAGCATTATTAGTTATTATAAATGAAATACTGATCTTCGTGCCTTCGATTCTAATTATTATGCCTATAGTTTATGGCGTGATTTTTGAATTTTCGCAAGCATCATCAACATCTTCAACTGAGGCAGTAAATTGGATGCCAATAACAGGACAGGAATATGTACTTGGATCGGCTCTCTCAACGATCTTTATTCTCTCCCCAGTTATTTCTTTATTGTTAGGATTCACATATGGCGTGATAGGCATTGGGAGAGGGCTTCATCTTTTGTGGGTTAGCATCCTTTTACTAAGTATTTTAGCCCTTTCTGGCGGTGCATTCCTTGTTGAAATCATACGCGCTGTACTTAATCGCGTTTCATCTGCATTCTATTCGCGTGGGGGGCGATCTACAATATATATTCGCTTTGTCATTTCTGTAATCATCTTCCTAATAATTGTGCTGCTCTTAAATTTCAATTTCTTGTTTTTTATAATTGAAACTTATACAATACAAATTTCTTCTGCGTGGTATATCCCTTTATTATGGCCTTCTCTTGCAATAATGGCATTTGTTGAAATGGAGGTACTGAGAGGCATATTATATGGAGTGTTATTTCTTGGCTTTTGTGTTTCGATTTACTTTGGAAGCGTGAAATTGCGTCAAATGTATTGGACGCCTCAACCAGTCTCCATAAAGGTAACTTATGCACCATATCGACCAAAAAAGGGATTATTGGACAGAATTGGTTATGCTCAGATTGAAGCTGCGCTTATTCGGAAAGATCTTCGCTCTTTAGTTAGAAGAAAAGAGATGGTGCGCATTGTGGTGGCACCCCTTGCTTCAACCATCATTATCGTAATCACGTTGTTAACGAATCCACAAATGGTATATGCGCCGAATGGGTTATCTAGTTTGTTCTTTGTGATGGGACCTGTGCTTTTTGGATGGTTACTGGGAATTACGAGCTTTGGGCAAGAGGGGGAGGCCATGGTAAATATATATTGTTTACCCATAACAGAAAAAGAAGTTGTAAAAGCAAAGGTTAGTTCATCGTTTTTCATTGCTCTGATTGCTTTAATTGTAACACTTATTTTTATTTACATAGTTCTTCCTACATCAAACCAATTTATATTCCTTTTTACAATCCTTTCCCTTATTTTAACGATCGAAGCAACACTTATAGGAGTGGCAGCAGGGGCAAAATATCCTGATTTTCGACAACTGCCAAGAAGTCGTTTTCTTACAATGACGGGTAGTTTTATTGGGTTCATTCAGTTAGGTAGTGTTATGCTTATAATTTCTTTACCATTTCTATTCTTTTATTCTATTGATCTTGGATTAATGGGATATATAATAACCCTTGGAAGTCTTATACTCGATGGTTCTGTCGTCTGTTTTGTTACGTATAAAATCGCGCTTAAAAATACAAACGAGTTATTGGAAAGCGCGCAAGTCATGTAATTGCAGAAAAAAACGCTTCTGAGCAATTCAAAATTAATTATCCTCAAAAAAAAGAATTAGCACATCTCACTGACTTGCAGGAGTTAGATCTTGGTGATAATCAGATAAAAGAACTTAGGGGGTTGGAAAAACTCACTAAATTAAAGATACTGGATCTTAGTTGGAACCCTATAAAGGGAATTAAAGAACTTAGAATTCCTTGCAGTCGATAAACGATTTCTGTTTAAAGAAAATCTAGAATTACTTGAAATGATTTTTCAGGTAATAAGAGAGAATGTCAAGGAAAGAAAACGGATAAAAAAGGAAGAACTCCTCAAGATCAAAAATTTGAAACATTTCGGAGTAAATCTGACTTCTGAAGAAATTGAGCAATTACGAAAAAAAGCAATCGATCAGATAAAACGAGATCCATATAATAAATCACATTGGAGATTATACACCAACCGTTATCTTGACTATTTAATTAAAGATAAACTCTTAGATTCACCCCTTTTTGAATATGATCCTAGGCATTTTCGTGAGCCATTAAATCTAGCGTTACATATTGCGATCATATTTATCGCTATGGAAAAGAAAAGAATAACTCTTTTTCCTTCCATAATATGATAAGAGCGGGCACGGCTAGGACAAAAGTTACAATAACGTTTGTAAAATCATCGGTCATTAGAACTACTGCTGGAAGATTTACCATGAAGTGAAAAAGAATCAAGACTATTATGCTACGATTCGTTTTGTAAAATAACCAGTTCATGATAAATGCTAAAGGGATGAGGCTAAGGAAGAAATTAACCGCATAAAATGGATTTGGGCTCAAAAGCGTGTTTTGATAGTACCCCTTAATGAAAAACAAGGGTCCATGCCACAGAGCCCAAAGTACACAAAACATCAGCGTTGTCTTGAATAGATTGTATTTACTTCTCAGAGCATCCACTCCATACCCTCTCCA
>JBHLOP010000177.1:0-1976 GCA_048940375.1 Promethearchaeota archaeon
AAAGAAAGTACTTAGATCGACGTTCCCGCCACTTATTATCAATCCAATTCTTTTGTTCTTGACTTTTAATCCTCCATAGAGTAATCCAGCTAATGGAACTGCTCCTGATGGTTCTACTACAAGTTTCATACGTTCCCACAAAAATTTCATTGCCTCTAATATTTGTTTCTCAGTTACAGTCAAGATATCCTCAACATTTTCTTGGATAATCTTGAATGTGATGTTTCCCAATGATGTCCTAAGCCCATCTGCAATAGTATTTGGCTTGATTGAAGGAATAATTTTGCCTGTTTTAAAGGATCTGTAAGCATCGTCTGCATTTTTAGGTTCTACTCCTATTACTTTCGCCTCCGGACAAAGACCTTTAACTGCTATTGACGTGCCACTTATTAATCCTCCACCACCCACTGGTGATAAAACCATATCAAGCGAACCTACTTCCTCAATCAACTCATAAGCGGCGGTGCCCGCTCCATAAATGACATTTAGATCGTTATAAGGATGAATTAAAGTATAATCATGTTGTTTTATTAATTCTGATGTCTTTTCTGCACGATCTGTAGGTTTAATTCCGCAAAACACAATTTCTGCACCATAACCACGTGTTGCAGCGATTTTCACCGGAGAGGAATTCTCTGGCATAACTATAACCGCATTAACACCCAGTAAATTGGCTGCTAGGGCAACAGCTTGAGCATGATTACCAGAAGAATGAGTAATCACTCCTTTTCGCTGTTCCTCAAAAGTTAATTGGCTAATCGCATTATACGCTCCACGAAATTTGAAGGCACCAATTCGTTGGAAATTCTCGCATTTTAGAAATATATTTCCTTCAGTAATAGCATCCAATGTACGACTGGTCATTATTGGCGTGTGATTGGCAACTGATTTGAGTCTTTCATATGCCGCTTTCACTTCTTCAAACATTTTTATCGATATGATATTTGAAAGAAGTTTTTAAAAATTCTTCTAAAACAAGAACTTTGATTATAGAACATAATTAACGAAAGGATTACGCCTGAAAAATCATCTATCCTTCATCAATATGTAGAAACAAAAGCACTAATAGAAATTTCTAAGTTATGTAAAGCTTTCCATTAAAGATTGAATGAATGTGTATATTGCATCTTCTCCTAATTCTTCAATGTGTTTAGTTGCGTATTTTGCGGCATCTTTCCATTTCTTAGTGGATCGTAGTTTGCCATGCACCCTAAAATGAGTTAAATTTAAGATTGTAATTTCATCGTATTCGGCAAGTCTCATTACATATCTTATCGGGACTCCAACAAGAATATTTTTTCTTTCCTTAATGGAGAATATTATATTTTCGTCTTCCGTCCATGGGATAACATCAAGTTGAGAACGAAGTGTGTTCAGAGTGTGTACATATATTTCAGCATCTTCACGGCGCTCAGCACACACAATAACTGGTTTTCCATTAGCAATTGCTTCTAGAATAACTGCAAGTTTGTTTCTTAGTTGCTTGACAACACGAGCTAAATTGGTGGCATGTACAATGATAGTCTTGTGTGATGTAGCATATTTTAAAATATTATCCGCAGTTTTAGTAAAGGCTAAAAGATCTTTTTCATTCACAATATCATTTAGATTTGCGTAATTTGCGTAATTGTTTTTGAAATTATAAATTAGAACATTTAAGGCTCTCTCCATCTCATGTACGTCGTCATTCTTATCGATAACTCCTGCAGTTATCAAATTATCCCCCGAATCAACCAGAATTATGCAATAGTTCCCAAAATCCAATCTTTCTAGAGATCTTGTTCCAAGTTCTTTTCCAAAGTGAGTTATGGCGCTTAAAAAACTTGAAACAAGTCCTTCATCAGTTTCAATGCTTCCATATTTTCTCGAAAAAAGGCAAACTCCGTTATCCCTGAAAATATACACATTATGAAGCAATTTCAGGTCTCCAAATCAGGTATGACCAACTATTCCCTAGATAGGAGAAGGACAGAGAT
>JBHLOP010000177.1:2076-4751 GCA_048940375.1 Promethearchaeota archaeon
ATAAAGTTTACTCTTTCATTGGGAGAAAAATGTCGGCGTTAAAAGATTTAATTTTGATTAAATCGGAATATTTACGGATTTACAGTTAATGCATGTTTTGTCTTTAGTTTAAAGTGTTCTTGAAATTAATTCTAATTTGTTATTTTTAGATTTTAATCTCTGCAAAACCTTTCTAAGTATTCTTTGGCCAATTGTCCAGCTGCTTGAACTGTTTCCCAAGCGATTCCAGGCACTCCGCAAGACATGACTAAAATATTTTCTGTAAAAGGCATTATCTTTGAAAAATCAGCATCCCTGTAAGGATATATAGCAATAAGTCTTCTTACGTCAGCAACAACAATTTCTTTTCCAGTCAGAATCTTTGGTTTTTTCATACCTATGCCCGTGAACTCCTCGCCATCTTTACTAAATCTCATAGTTAAGTTTCCAGTGATTTTGTCCATATCAAAAGCGGCAAGGGGGATACCACTTTTAATAGATGCAAGATTATAAGCGTCCACACCAGTATTAATCTTCGGTAATGGTTTTCCCTGAAGAATTCTCCTGATTAAGGCTTCAGACGCAGGTCTTATCTTCGTTGGATCTATATCGATTTTCCAGAAGAAATCCCGATATTTCCTGAAAGTCTCATTATCCTTTAGAGTTTCTAAGAAATAAGATAATTTAATCTCCTGAATGATAACTTCTTTGAACCCCTCTAAATGAGGGGCTTCCTTTTCTATTTTAAGGTCTTTAACTGCCAACAAACTGATCTTTAAATCGGGAAATATTTCCCTGATCTCTTGATGATATGATATCTCCATTTTGAATCAACTTGTCTTCGTTTCATAGTTTAAGTTATTTACTATTAGTAAACGATCGAATTTGTACAGATTTTTCAACTCTAAAGAATTGTGGATAAAAAACTCATAATCTATATAATAGTCGATTCAGTAGATAAATTGAACTAGTAATAGTTTGATATCGCGCAAAAGAATTGATTTTAGAGCTGGAGGATCATTCTATGATACAAAGAAAGTTGAAAGAAGGCTCACGTCAAATTCAATGCTATATGCCCTGCCCATGCCTCAAACTTGAATACGAAGAGCAGTATTGCATCAATGGAAATTCGGTTCAAGATATTAACTACGTAGATTTCGGCTTCATACCTTGCTTTGAAAGTTCAGATAAAGCTTCAGATGCGTCACTTTGTTTAAACATGGTATATGCGGATAGTAATGGTTTAATCAGATGCGGAACAAATAAAAAACTCATAAAAGTCAGAAATAGTCACATTTCGATTAAAGAATATATAGCAGCGATTGATAATGTAAAAAATCTCTATTCTGGAAATCTGGAAACTGAATGTGTGTGTCCAGAATGTCTTTATAAAACCATTGTGGGCATATACCTAAAGCAATTAGGATATAAAACACACTCTGAATAGATCCTTACCTGTTTTTATACTATTTGCTTACGTTAATTCAATGGAATAAAGTTTCAAATTTTTCATTTTTTTATGAAATAACCCTGAAAACGTAGTATACTCCTATATGTCAATCAAATGCTTTTAATTAAGAGGATGATTAAAATTCAAGACATTATAATTGACACTGACCCAGGATATGACGATTTTTTAGCTTTAATGCTTGCTATTAAATCAGGAATGTTTAAAATCTATGCAATCACGACTGTTGCAGGAAATACAACTATTGAAAATACGACAAGAAATACTCGATATATTTTGAGTTTACTGAAAAGAGAAGATATTCCTGTCTATTCAGGTGCCGAAAAACCACTTGTAAGAGAGTTGTTACAATCTAAAGTTCATGGACAAAGTGGATTAGGAGATTTGCTTCCTCAGAATGAAGCGAATTTAACATACAATGCAGTTGAGAAATTAATATCGATTATTGAAAAAAATCCTCATAAATTGAAGCTTGTTACCCTTGGTCCTCTCACAAATATTGCACAAGCAATTAAGCAGAATTCGGATATAATGTCCCAAGTGCAGGAAATCGTGATCATGGGTGGGGCAATAAAAGTTCCTGGAAATGCAAGTAGAGTTGCTGAATTTAATATCTATGTAGATCCTGAGGCAGCAGATATTGTTTTCAGATTTCCCGTAAAAAAAACATTAATCCCTCTTGATGCATGTATGAATGTGAAAATGAGAGTATCTGATTTTGAGAGAATTAAGGATCCGTTATTGAGAGAACCAATTGTTTCTATGATGAGTGTATGCATTAAACTTATTTCTAAAAAAGATGGAATAGAAGCTGCCCAAATGTATGACCCATTAACTGTTTATTCACTCATGAATCCATCTGCGTGTAAAAAAGTGGATTTAAATGTCGTAATTGAAACAAAAGGTGAAATTACCAGAGGAATGACAGTTGCAGAGTTGAGAAAAATAAAAAAAGAGAAGCCAAACGTTACAGTTGTTGAATGGATCTCTGAGAAATCATTTAAAGAAGATTTCATCAAGTTTTCATAGGAGACTCAATTTCGTATTGTACTGGTTTAAATTTCATGTCATCCTTTTCGATTTGGAATGGTTTTGCGCCTATTAGAAACCCTAACAAAACTATGGCAATTAAAATCGCTGCTATCATTCCAAATACGGTCTGTGTAAAGATTTTCAGCAATTCAGATTGCCAATCTATTCCGATTTGATCCAGAGCCCTTGTACTAAC
>JBHLOP010000178.1:0-2970 GCA_048940375.1 Promethearchaeota archaeon
CAATTGTCCCTTATCGGCTGGTTTATCCAGATAACGTCCAGATTCTTGTTTTGAATGGTTATATAGTCTCCAATTGCGGTCAAAAATGACTGTAACCTTGCTTCCGATTCTTTGATCCGACGCTCCAATTGTTTTCGTTCTGAGATATCCTTTGTTACTTCTACAATTGCTACGATATTTCCTTCGACATCACGTACTGGGGAACTGGTGACCAATACATGCATAAATCGTTCATCTGGAAGTATGTTAACACATTCTGAAACCACAATTTTTCCTTCATTAAATACTGTCTCAACATAACAGTCAGAGCAAGGCGTAGTTCTCCCTCTATAGACTTCATAACATTTTTTTCCGATGACATCCCCCCAAAGATCCTTTACTGATTGATTCACCCAGAGGATATCTAAATCTCTATTTTCAATAGTGATTTGATCACCTATTCCAGTTAGAATTGCCTGCAGTTTTTTTTCCGATTCTTTTAAGGCTTTTGTTCGTTCATCAACGAGATTTTTCAAATTTTCAGTATAATCTTTCAGTTGCCTCTCCAATTGTTTTCGTTCTGTAATATCCTTAACCACTTCCACAACAGCGATGGTATTTCCCTCAGCGTCTCTTAAGGGAGAACTGGTGGTCAAAATATGGATGGGACGTCCATCGGGATGTATCACCATTCCTTCCGAAATCACGGTTTTTTCTTCCTTAAACACCGTTTCGACAGTACAATTAGGACAGGGCGCATCTAATCCTTTGTAAGCTTTGTAACACTTCTTTCCAATGACATCTCCGTAAATAGCCCTTTCTTGCTGATTTATCCATATAATGTCCCACTCTTTATTTTGTATGGTGATGAGATCTCCGATGGCACTCAAAATTGCCTGCTGTTTTGCTTCCGATTCCTTTAAGGCTTTTGTCCGTTCTTCAACGAGTTGTTCTAGATTTTCAACGTATCTCTTAAGTTGAGGGGTTGTTTTCTTGCGCAAGATATCGTTTTCATTATGATCCGTCATTAATATACATCCATTTTAACTTTCACATGAATTAGCATTTTTCAAAGAGGAGTTAAAGTATTCAGAGGCTAGCTTGCATCTCCGCTTACTCTTATATCCTTAATTTGAGAAATTTCAGAACTTATTAAAAAAGAGTTTGGTGTATATGAATTCAGTGAGTAAAAAGTTGCATTACGAATCATTGTCAAACAAATAGAGTGATCTTCTCGCAGAAGATTATAAAAGCTAATATTTTCGAAAACAAAGTTAAACGAGACAATTTAGAATTTCAGAGAAATCAGCGCTTATATTTAAAATATACTTCTTAAAGTTTTGACCTCAAATTTTCAAAAGAACTTGAATAAAGGATGTTAATTGACTTACCTGTATGAAAAGTTTATTGTGGTGGTAAGAATTCTGAAGTTGCACAATATTAAGAGATGTGATTTTTAATAGGGATTATTACGTGAAAGGTGCTTCCTTCACTGACAGTACTTTCCGCCCAAATTAAACCACCGTGCATTTTAACATATTCTTTTGTGATAGCTAGTCCTAGACCTGTACGTTCAAACTTAGATTGAAAATCAGCTGATACTGGGAGATCCACAACATGAAACGGGTGAAATATCTTATCAAGATCTTTTTCCTTGATTCCAATCCCCGTATCCTTCACCCTAATATGAATGGTTTCACCCTCTTTTATTAAACTGATTGTAATTTTACCTCCGTTAGGCGTGTATTTGACAGCATTGGAGAGTAAGTTATTGAAGATTGCTCTCATAATTACAATATCCATATAAATTAAAGGTAACGGCTCAGGAGTAATAAGATCAAGCATATGCCCATGTTTTCTCGCTAATGGCAAGATATCTTTAATGGCTTGGACAACTACACTCTCTAAAGAATTTAATTCAGGTTCTAATTTTTTCGTCCCAGCTTCAAGTCGTGAATAATCAAGGAAATTATTAACAAGCACTGTTAGTCTTTCAGCACTATCTGCAATAATTTCAATCCTGCTCTTAATTGCTTTATGAAGATCTAAATTTTTGCTTTTCATTTCTAGAAGATCAACATTTACTTTCAAAGCACTTAATGGTGTACGTAGTTCGTGAGCAGCAGTATTGATAAATTTTGATTTTATCTGATCAACTTTTTTTCTTTCCGTAATGTCGCGGATTATTGCCATCAAAGCAGCTCTGCCCTTATAGTCAATTACACTGACATTTAATTCAACAGGTGTCTTTATTCCATTCTTTGCAAGAATCTCTATTTCATATCTATTTAGTACTCCTTCACCAGACAACCTTCTTTTATACCTATTTAATACTAATTCTCTGTATTCTGGAGCAACAAAATCAATAAATTGTTTCCCAAGAGCTTCATCTCTTGAAAAGCCAGTAAGTTCGATCATCTTTGTATTTACAAATTTTAGTTCTTTATCTTGAACAATACAAATTCCATCGTTTCCTTTTTCCACAATCGTTGAATATTTTTTCTCCGATTCTTTTAACGCTTCTTCAGTCAGCTTGTATTCAGTTATATCTTTAACTACTTCCACAACAGCGATAATTTCACCCTTAGAGTCTCTTACAGGAGAACTGGTAGTTAAAATATAGATTGGGCTGCCATCTGGGCGTAGAATCATTCCTTCTGAAATCACCGTTTTCTTTTTTTTAAGAACCATTTTAACTGTACAATTTGGACATGGTGATTCTATCCCCTTATACGCCCTGTAACATTTCTCTCCAATAACATTTCCATAAATTGCTCTTTCTGGTTGATTTATCCAAATAATATCCAAATCCCTATTTTGTATCGTAATTAGGTCTCCAATAGCGTTTAAAATTGCCTGTTGAGTAGCTTCCGATTTAATAAAAGCCATCTTTTGTTCTTCAATGTTCTTTTCTTGAGGTTCAATATATCCTAGCACATGAGGAATCAATTTCTTTGGCGGAATTTCACGATGATTTGCGCTAGACAAAAT
>JBHLOP010000178.1:3070-4726 GCA_048940375.1 Promethearchaeota archaeon
CCAGAACCTGTAAAGACACAATTTGGATACCACATTATTAAACGAACAGGATAAATCTCTAAATACAAAATACAAATGGAGGAAACTTCATGAAAATTCAAAAAGAGCCTGTATGGCCAAATCTTTTGTTTCCATCACCCGTTGTTTTGGTAACCTGCTTAGATGAACAGAAAGGAGGAGCAAATATCATAACGCTTGCCTGGGCATCGAATTTTTCATTGAATCCTCCTACAATAGGAATAGGTGTCGGTACAGGAAGATATTCGTATAAACTCATTGAAAAAACAGGCGAATTTGTTGTAAATATCCCGTCAAAAAAGCATCTACATGAATCCGATTTTTGTGGTGTGACTTCTGGAAGAAAAGTAGATAAGTTTTCTGCAACAAAGTTCACCACTGTGCCAGCGAGCAAAATTAAAACACCACTTATTAAAGAATGCCCCGTTAATATTGAATGCAAGGTTTCTCAAATCGTAGATAGTGGAAGTCATGGGATCTTTATTGGAGAAATTCTATTGATGCATGTCGATGAAGAAATTCAAACATCAAAGGGGAATATAGATTATTCAAAAGCAGATCCAATATTATATCTCAATGGAGATTATTGGAGCGTTGGAGAAGAAATAGGAAAACATGGTATTTCTAAAGGAAAGCCCCGCGAATAGAATTAAAATGTACTGCAGAGGAGAACTTAATGAAGGGTTGGAATGGGAAAATTCTCAGGGTGAATTTATCGAATAAATCACATCTCGTAGAAACATTTAACGAAGATTTTGCCAAGAAGTGGCTCGGTGGAAGAGGCTTTGCACTTAAAATACTATGGGATGAATTAAAGCCAGGAATAGATCCATTAGGTCCCGAAAACAAACTTATTATTGCATTAGGACCGATTTCTGGAATTATTGCACCAAATACGGGCAAGGTTGTTGTTGCGGCAAAATCACCCTTAACGGGAGGATACGGAGATGGAAATGTTGGTTCACATGTTGCAATCCAATTGAGGAAAGCAGGATATGATGCTTTAGTCGTTGAAGGCATTTCTGATGACCCAGTTTGTCTTTATATTGAAGATGACAAAGTGAACTTTCTTTCAGTAAAGGAATGGTGGGGAAATGGAACATTTGAAACAATAGAACTTATTGAGGACAAATTTGGAAAAAATGCAGCACATCTTTTAATAGGACAAGCTGGCGAAAACCTTGTTAGATATGCAGTGATTAGATCAATGGAAGGGAGGGCAGGTGGGCGACCTGGTATTGGCGCCGTTATGGGCTCAAAGAAATTAAAAGCAATAGTTGTCAAAGGAACAAAGAATTTATACGAAATAGTTGCAGATCAAGAAAAAATGAAACAATTGGGTTCTCAAGGAATGAAGAAAGTTAGGGAGCTTGATGAACAGACTAATTGGACACAACAATCAACCAACGCAATTTTATCCTGGTGTAATGATTTTGATGCACTTCCAGTTAAGAATTTCCGGAAAACTTCTCATCCATTATCACACAAAATTGATGGTGAAGCATTACAAAAAGCACGTATAGAAACATATGGATGTCCTCATTGCGTTATGGCGTGCGGAATTGCCATTAATGATGATGAAGGGCATATCAGTGAACTAGACTATGAAAACATTGGTATGCTGGGTGCAAATTTAGA
>JBHLOP010000179.1:0-2658 GCA_048940375.1 Promethearchaeota archaeon
TCACCATTCGACCCGCGTGCGTTTAAACCAGGAAAAATCATCAAAGCTAATAGAAAAATTCTGTTTATCGATGAAATAAATCGTCTTTCCGAACGATTGCAAAATACCCTCTTACAAGTCCTTCAGGAACATATTATAACAATAGGTAATTTTGATGTTGAATTTGATGTGGATTTGGTATTGATTGCCACCATGAATCCTGCTGAGTATGCAGGGGTAGAACGAATTTCAGAAGCCTTAAAGGACAGACTTGAAAGAGTAAAAATTACCTACCCAACAGCTGAGGAAGAATTGGAAATTGTTCAGCGATATGGAGTAAAAACTGACAAGGAAATTCCACTCAAATTAGCGAAAGAGATTGTGGAAATCATTCAAAGGACTCGTACTGACAAGGATATTGAAAATGCAGCCAGTGTTCGAGCTACTCTTTCCACTTGGAACTTAAGCCAAAGTTTTACTACCTTACGTAAGGATACAACTGTTTCTGTAGATGATATAAGAAAGGCTGCACGAGTTGCTTTGCGCGGACGCGTTGCGTTAGCTCCTGAAAGTCCTTATTTTGAACATCCAACTGAATATATTCAATCCTTAGTTGATAACGTTCTTAATAACAATTAGAAGGAAACGTGATGACAACACACGCCCTTACGTTTGACCATGATTTGCCTGAATTGCTTGCTAGAATTGCTGAGGCGATTCGAACTCATCCTGAAGTCGCAAAAGGACCTTCAAGTAGGGGTGTTTTAGCGTTTCTTGACGTTTTGAGGAGTTATGCTATTTTAAGGCAGGAAATGACCAAAGAACACATAATAGATGCGGCGTTAATCACTCTATCGCATCGAATTCAAATGAAATCCTTGAGAACGTCTGATGAACTTATAGTAGAAATAATTGAGAACCTTTTTTGTGAGGACATGGCAGAGAATCATACAAAAAGTCCTTCAATCTGCACTCCAACATTACAGCTTAACGAAGGGCAAATGGGAAATATTATGAAAGAACTACAGGAATTTATCAGGCGTAAAGAGGAATTCTACCATCAACTAGACCATAAGAAATCCGTTGGATTTAAAGATAAATTAACCCAGCAAGATTTTTCCAATCTCATGAATATTGATCCAGAAGAACTCAAAAAACAATTCCCAGCACTCTCAGATTTTTTTAGAAGAATGAAAAGACAAGTGGCTAAGACGACACAAGATCCTACGTTAGAAATGTTACGACTTCTATACAGCGTACCTAACTATCTGGAAAAAGAAGAACTGCTAAAAGGTCAGCCACTTCATAACCAAAAACCGGAATTAGGAACGGAATTCGAGTTTACAGACAGAGCCGAAGATTTAGTGCAAGACTCACAAACAAGGAAATCGGTATCTGAAAATCAAATCAATCGGTCAATAAAGAAAATCTCTCAAGGATCGACTTCAAAACAAATTTCGAGGGAAATGATTAAGGACGCGCTTAGATCCATCCAAAATGCACAGGATGCTTCTTCAAAAGGAACTTCGTTTCAAAATCTACTTAAACACGCGGATCCATCTCTTCTGGATTATCTTAAGAAATTACTGCAAGAGAATCTGGGAGTGGCTATCGATTTACAAAGAGATGATCATAAATATGCTGCTTATGACGCTCTCTTTGATATCCTAAAAAATTTAACTAAGGAGGAACTTATCGAGGAAGAAGAATCGCGGATCAAAATTACCGATAAAGGATACGCCATACTTTACGAAGATATCCTTGCAGAAGTAGAATGTGCATTTATGAAAGGTAAACATAAGTCTCGTTCTGGAAAATCTATAAATGGAGAAGATGTCGTCGATATAAGAAAATATGAATGTGAAGATAGATTTCGCGATATCTCACTGCGAAGAACTATGAGAGAAGTTATAACGAAACGAAGACATCCCGAAAAAATTCAAAGAGAGGATATTCGAATTAAAGAGCGACGACCACAAGGTTGTATGGATGTGGTATTAGCCCTTGACCGAAGTTCATCTATGATTGAGCATAACAAGTTTCAATATGCGCGAAAATCAGCAATAGGACTTGCACTAGCAGCCTTCAAAAATGGTGACAGAACTAGTGTTGTTACTTTCGCTAATACTGCAACAAAGCTCAACAAACTTACGTATGATGTTTATCCGATATTAGAACGGATCACTGAAGTAAGACCAGCGGGTTATACAAACCTAGAGGACGGTATCAAAAATGCACGAGAAGTTTTATTATCAGCTTCAAGAAATGCTGAAAAGCACATTATAATAATCACGGACGGTGTCCCAACTACGCACAACTTCCACGAATCTACCAAACAACACAATACTATAGACGAGAAGACACGTGCTAAACTTGCAGCACTTCGTCAAGTCAAAATTTGTCGAGCACATAAAATCAGCTGCTCAGTAGTGTGTATTCTAAGAGGAGGAGATGTGGATATTGAATTTTCAAAGAAATTGGCTCGCGCAGGAGAAGGCTCGGCTCACTTTTTAAAAGATGAAAAGAATTTATTAGATGTGGTACTTCAAGATTACCTTGAAAAAAGACAGTATTGCGTTATTTGAAAATTCCAAAGAATGAATGAAAAAATGGTAGCGGGGGATGGATTTATCCTCCATAGGCGTCATCCCATAGATTTGAACCACCGATCTCGGGGTT
>JBHLOP010000179.1:2758-4718 GCA_048940375.1 Promethearchaeota archaeon
AAGGAGGGGAATTCAACTTCAAGAAGATTGTCAAAAGACAATTACTCCGTATTTTCATACTGAAAGTGAATATTTAAATATAGCGATGTCCCTTAGCACTCAGATATAGTAAACTATTTTAATCTTCGCATTCATGCTCTTCAGATCCTATAGAAAGGGTCTACACAGGTGAGATTATCAAAGTGATTATTAAAATCTCGGGAGAATACCTTATTTTTGTTGACGAAGATCACGAAGCAAAAGTCATTAAGAGAATCAATGAATTCGAAGACAGTTTGGAGTTCTTTTTTAAAACTAATAACGAGCAAGAATGCCATCATGAACTCCATGAATTACTCAAATTTATTGCTAGAAACGGAAAGTTTCTGAAAATACGAGGACTACAAGTAGCTGATGTCGTTCTGCCACCAAAAGATATTACATTCTCCGAACTAAAGGAACTTTGGCAACTAAGATCTCTACAAAAAGAAGAAAAGAATAAATAGCGAAAATTAAGAAAAAGATAGATTGAGGGAAGTTCATTCGGCCTTTTCAACGATGATCATCGTTAATGTACTGCGGACTTTGTCTAAGCGTCTTATTTGCCAGGTGATAAGTTCTTTTAACTTCTCCATCGTATCCTCTCGTATCTTTGCGATGATATCGTAAACTCCATATACTATATATGCCTCTGCAACTCCTTCTAAGTCACGTAACGAATTTAAAACAGATTCTTCCGCTCCAATTTCAGAGTTTATCAATATAAAAGCCATTGGCATTGGGTATCACATCCAAACAAGGAAGACTTTTGATGTTAAATCTTTCATTCATTTGTTGTTTCTAGTATTTGTTTGTTTCCCTTCAGAAAAAGTTATCTTTGATTAATTTAATTAGTATATACTGCGAAATATCGCAAAGTCGTTCTATCTTTCGGCTATTGTTTAGTTCTTGCAATAGGAATCATCTTTCTTTACAAATATGAACTTAATAGTGGTTTACAAAAACCATATGAGTAATCAGGGAGGAAACGTAAAGCTGATACCTCTCTATGTATATCACATTAAACAATGTGACCCAAAGAAATGTACGGGGCAAAGGTTAACGCGAAATAGACTCGTAACTGAAATTCGTAAATTCTCACAAGTATCTAAACGGATTATCCTGCTAGATCCATTTTCAGAAGTTATCCTCTCAAAACAAGATCTGGAGTTTGCTACTCATCATGGACTTCTGGCAATTGATGCTTCCTGGGCAAAATTCACATCTGATTCAATTGAACAACTACGTGGAATAAAGAGAACTTTGCCTTTTCTGATTGCGGTAAACCCCACCAATTATGGAAAGCCGATTAGATTGAGCACAGTTGAAGCTTTAGCTGCCGCTCTTGTTATATTAGGTTTTGATGACCAAGCAAAAACAATTCTCTCAAAATTTAACTGGGGACTTAATTTTCTTACAGTTAACCAAGAACTCTTTCAACTTTACATCAAAGCAGAAACGAGTGACCATATGCTCGAACTACAAGAACAGGTCCTTCAAGAATTATAATCCCTGGAAACGAACAATATTATACATGGAAACGAGCTTGTCCTTTTTACTAGATTAAACCGTTCTTTTGTAGTTCAGATATAAGATAGTCTACTAATTCCGTAAGTTTTTCAATCTTATCTCTACTTGTTTCCAAATTTTGTGCGTCTTTGTACATTTCCATAACTTTTGCTCTTCTTATTTTTCTGAAAACGTCCAATTTGCTAAATCCCCCTCTAATTCAAGAGTTTTGTCGAATTAAATCTTATGCTTCTGAAAGGACTTTTAATAATATATCGAGTTTCTTTGCCATGTAAACAAGGAAAGGAATAATTTCTTTTTCTCTGACGTTAGAGATGAAAGGGCAGTGTGTCGAGAGTAATCCACTTTCTGTTAGAAAGGTGTAGTTACTACTACACGTCTCTTGCGGCATTCAACTATGCGTCTTACCCGC
>JBHLOP010000180.1:0-4717 GCA_048940375.1 Promethearchaeota archaeon
ACATTAGAAAATGTAAATAAAGATTATGAACGCAACTCTCGCTACGGTAGATTAAAGGCCAAACTCCGTCTATTCTTCAGTCTTCGCCATTTCAAGCAGAAGGGACGTGTACTCAAATTAGTTCGTAACATAATGAAGAAACATTCTTATGATGAACTAGGTGACTTCTCCAGACAGTCCATTTTGATTGGGGCTATGCATTTTATGGATCCATATAATTATGATCTACAACGGGTTAGTCACTGTTGTATTCATTATGGAATCCCAGATGGTCGTATAATTCCATTTTGTGCATATAATACGTTACACAGAGAGTCAGTCGAAAAAGAATTAAGTATACCGTTAAGCGAGTGGCGTAAAAGAAATGCACAAACTGTTGAAGCAGAGATATAATTTTTCATTCTTTTTTTTGCCTTGATTACTCCCTCTATTCTTTGTGATATTGATCTATAAAATCTCCGTAAGCATCTACTGGCTCTGTTAACTTTCCTGCAGACACATTGTATTCAATGCCGCATGCACCGCAGCGAACGCGCGCATACCCATCTTCTCTAAAAAGTTCCACTGTAACTGCACGAGCGTCACAATCTGGGCATACAAATACTTTTGGGATTGTTTTTTGATGTCTCTTAACTACTTTTTTTCGTCTTCTTCGTCCCATCTATTTCACCTAGGTTTTCAAAATAGATTTATTTACAGACAATTAAGCAAGAAAGCACCACAGTTTAAGCGTGGTGATGAATGGCGTGTGTTTATATAGTTTTTTAGTAATAACCTCTATGAGTACCTACGGGGCGTAGGGATGTTAAACCTGTGGAGATAAGACCTCCGTAACCCGTCAGGGGGATCGAGTCTGTCGTTGAAGCAGGAAGCCTCGAGGCTTTCGCACGAGGCAGCTCACTTGAACTAAATAAATCTTGGTTTAGAACAGTCTTTTTGACAATTTTTCCTTTTTTTTTCTGATTTTTAACCTTTTGTTGAAGGCAACTATCACATGTTTTCTAAGCAATCGTCTATTTGGATTCTTTATCATATTTATTTTTCTAGATGCATTATAATTTTTTCAGCCTCTTCAAGAGTATTGGATACACGTATCTGAGAAATATTGAGTTCAATGGCATCTAGGACTTCATTTTTAATGATTTTGCCAGTCGCAATAATCTCTTTTCCAATGATTTTTGGTGCATATTTTCGAATAGGTGCATCTGGAAACTCTGAATTCTCAAGACTAGTAACTAATTCATCTGTTGTTAATTCTAGGATCTTTTCGCCTTCTTTTCCGATGACGACAAATCTAATGTTGCCACTTCCATCATCCAAGATGCCGCTTAGCAATAATCGTGGAATTGATTTGTCAATTTTCCCGCAGTTTGGACATATTTTTTCATTATTCTCTGACTTTACTCTTCTACGGCATTTAGGACACGCTTCATAAATCGGATTTCTTTCATATAGTTTCAGGACTGTACCGCGTACCTCAGCAAACTGATTTTCTTTGCAGTTTTTAATATATACTCGCTGATATTCCTTCATTGCTTCAGGAGTTAGTTTTTCTTCTATAAAAGTCTCTTTTACTTGTGATATTAGTTGTCCTTTCTCTTCCAACTCTTTTGGGTTGATAACAATGCTAGATAGACGCCCAACATGAAGTTCTGTATCCCCACTAAGCCCTTCTCTTGTATATGCGTTTTGTATTAAAAGAAGATCTCCTAGATTTGCATTTTGCACTAAATTTACACTATCATCCCAAATGACAGTTCTAATATCTCCAGTTGCATCTTTCACATAGAGGGTTAATAATCGCCCACTTCTTCCATCCTTTGTAGTAAATTCACGGAGATCCCCTATATGCATTATTCTCACGAAAATATCGACTGAACGCATATTTGGCTGTAAATCCATAATATTTATTATCTCTGGTGATCCAATTGAAAATTCAATAGCCGTTTCTGGATCAATCACAATACCAGTGCGTCCTCCTCCATGGACTTCTATTTGATTTTTTAGCCCTTCTTTCGTATATGCCCCCTCTAACCTTAAAATAGTCCCAACAGCTATTTGGTCTACAACTTCCGCGTTTTTATCCCATAAAACTACCCTTGTTGAGCCTGTATCGTCTCTCACTATAAGACTCGCCCTCTTTCCTTCACTTCCATCTTTTCGCTGAAATGTTGAAATAGGATAAACACGCTCAACTACACCTATAATATCAATGTCATTTAGATTTGCTTCCAGTCCATCGATTTTATGTGTGAATTCTTTAACAAAAGGAAAATCTGCGGTATTTGCATCTTCCGGATTAATAATTATGCGTCCTCGGTATCCAACATGTAATTCAGGATCCTCTTGCAAACCTTCTTTCACATACCCTGAAAGTATTCGTAGAATGTCACCTCTGCTTATCTTATCCATATTCTGTGCATGATCACCCCATAAAACTGTACGGATTGTTTTTGTTTTATCACCAAGTATTAGATTTGCAACATAACTCTGCTTTCCATCTCGGACAAATTCTCTTGAAGCATAAATCTTCATAACACGCCCAATAACAGAGATATTGTTCATTCCAGGAATAAGATCTTTGATGAAAAGTTGGGTAGTTGACAATTTTTGATCCTTAAAGAGATCAATACCTAATTCTGAAGCCACAATATGTGCGGCTCCTTCTTCAGTAATTAATCCTCCTAATTCTTCTCTTTTTACTCTTATTCTTTCCTCAAGTTCTTTTTTTGAGATCTTCGTTTCTGAAATTATTTTATCAATAATTTCTTCTAAAGAGAAACTTATACAACCATCCCCATGATATTCATTTTAAAATGATACAATCTTCAAATTCTTGCTTGCATTTTCATTTTCTTATTAGTATAGCTTTCTTTTTAAACGCTATAAGTTTGTTAACGCGCGCGATAGTATAGCTTTCTTTTTAAACGCTATAAGTTTGTTAACGCGCGCGAATTTAATTTATCCAAAAGAAATAAATCTCCCCGAAAAGGTTTTTCTCAATAGAGTTCAGTAGAATTAAATTCACGTAAGATGATTAATATGGGTTTCTGGAAGACTTTGAAGGCAACTACTGTCAGAAATCTACGGGTAATTTTCAAGTATAAGTTTGAAATATTTATCAACATAAGTTGGCTTATTTTAGACATAATCGCATTTTCTTTACTAGGACATATCGTAGAATCGACTTCAGTGGACTTAGAATACTCGTTAAGAGATTTCTTGTTAGTGGGAGTTTTTTTCTGGGCCTTTTTTGGAAAAAGTTATGATGATACTGTGAATTGCATTCCAGAGGAGGCAAGTCGAGGCACTCTTGGTTTCCTACTAACGAATAATGTAAGTTTTGTAACGTTGCTCACCGCTAGAGCAGCAGCGTCAAGTGTTATCAGCGCTGTTGTTGCAATATGTATAATATTTCCAATACTGGCATTATTAGATGTACTTCAACTTCAACTTCAATGGCTTCTTCTAGCGATGGTGATCTTTTTCTTGTGTTGGTTATTTATGTTGGGCGTTAGTTTATTAGTCTCCTCCGTAAATGTTGTATTTAAACGAATTGGCTTATTTTCCGCACTCTTTCTTTGGACTCTAAAGATATTAAGTGGATATTTCTTTCCAGTTGAGGCACTTGATGATTTCATTCCTGGATTGAGTCTTATGGCGATGAGTTTACCAACTTCTGCTGGATTACAATTGATTCGTTGGGTTTTAATAATCGGTGCTCCTCCTTCTGAAATGGTATGGAATACATTGATGTCCCTTTTAGTCGGCACTACAGCAGTTATGGTTGCAGCTATAATAACTTTAAAGCAAATGGAAAAAATCGCTGCAAAAGTCGGAACTTTAGAATTTTACTAGAATAGAAAATCTGGTGAATAATGTGGAAGACGTAGTTATTGTTGAAAATGTTGTAAAGGAATTTCCGATAGGGGCGTTTTTACATAAACGTCTTCGTATTTTAAATGGGATTTCTTTCAATTTGCCAGATA
Source organism: Promethearchaeota archaeon (assembly GCA_048940375.1). Taxonomy (GTDB): domain Archaea; phylum Asgardarchaeota; class Sifarchaeia; order Borrarchaeales; family Borrarchaeaceae; genus Borrarchaeum. The sequence continues at coordinate 3,990 of JBHLOP010000180.1, forward strand.
GTGACAATCTCGCAATTGTAGGACCCAACGCGAGCGGTAAGACCACACTTCTAAAAATGCTTGCATCGATTTATCTTCCTGACAGTGGGTCTATTGAGATCTATGGCCATGATTTAAAGAAACAAATAACTCAAGTTAGGAATCTGATAAGTTTTGTTAGTCCAAGTTTAACTTTTCAGGCTAAACTCACACTTAAAGAAACACTTGATTTCTTTGCTGGCGTGCAGGGCGTTGGTATCGATGATATTGCTTTAAGTTTTCTAGAGGAAGTAAATCTTATTCATATGATGGATAAACGATTAGAATCATTTTCTGAAGGTCAAAAAGCCATGGTTCGTCTTGTTGTTGGACTAATGAAACAACCACGCCTGCTACTTCTCGATGAAATTACAGCAACGCTTGATCTGACGCGAAAAGAAGCTGTAATCAATATTATAAATGAATTAGATCGCCGCTATAAATTTACAATTATTCTTGTTGATCATGATCCAATGGTTGTAGATAGAATTTGTGATAAAGTTCTCCTACTTAAACGTGGTGGCCGCGTCTTAAAATACAGTACGGTAGATGAACTCCTCTCAAAAATTCCTTATAAATATGACATTAAAGTAACTCCAAAAAAGACATTGGATGATGATTTTCTAAAGAATTTTGGATTCCCTTATAAGAAAATGGGAAATATCATTCGCTTTTTTACCCAAAATCATTCTGAAGTCAATGAACTTAAT
>JBHLOP010000181.1:0-4708 GCA_048940375.1 Promethearchaeota archaeon
CGCTGAAAATTATAAAAACGTTTTGTATGTAACTTTCTGTTATTTGATGCAATGGAGGGTAATTAGCTGTCTAAAGCTCTGAGAAGGCGTTTGTTTACCTATTATTCCACGTATGAAAAGTATTTTGAAAATGCAGAAAGCCATCGAAAGGAAGAAGATACCGTAGGTAAACTTTTTTTTCCTGGGCTCAAGTCTCTAATAAGAAATTCAAAAAATGGCATGTTTCTTGATGTTGGCACTGGCAGTGGAGTAATTGTAAGAAAAGTCGCAACAGAAGGCATATTTTCAGTTGGCATAGATATTTCACGAGCGGGTATTCGTCTTGGAAAGAAAATGGCTATTTCCGAACAAATTGACCACAAGACAGAATTTCTCATAGGAGATGCAACACGATTACCTTTCAAGGATGAAGCATTTACAATTGTAGAATGTCAAGAATTACTTGAACACATTCCGAATCCTGGTTCGTGCATCTCTGAGCTCTCAAGGGTAACTAAAAGAGAAGGTTCTGTCCTCATTCAGACTCCTAATTTTGCAAGCCCATTTGTTGTGGTATCAGAAAAGGGAGTTGAGAAAGGAAGAAACGATCTTAAAACAGCTTTTATTGCATTTATTAGTGCAATAGTTAGTAAGAATCAATTAAAACGCCTTATTATGTTTCTTATTATGTATCTTCAACTTAATCTTTTGAAAAACCATACTTTTTCATTAGTTTTAAAACCACGCCTTTCGAAAGACCCTGCTTTTGCTTGTGGTGACAAGGATGATTTAGTATATTTGTCAAATATAATTGAGATTGAACATTTCATTAAAAGACTAGGTTTGATTATCCTTTTCTCTTCGAGTTACGTGATACGAAAAGCGCATCCGTTAGCTAAAGCAATTGCCTCCGTAATTGACTCTTTGCCAATCCTCAATAAATTCGGTCCAAATTGTTTCATCCAGGCCAAGAAGAAATAGTGTTTTGTTTCACAATAAATACAAATTAATGAGAGTTATCTGATGTCCACCGCATATTATCTCAGTATGCATAAAACCGAGGGTGAACCTGTAAGAAAACTATTGGTACGCCAATCGCTCATCAATACGAATCTACGAATCGAAAAAGATGAAAACTACATCTTTTTTCCTTTGACCAGACTTCCGTCAGATAGTGAAAAGGAACTAATTTCCTCTATTGTGAAAGATTTCGCTATCGGAAAAAAGATTTTTCAAGTTAAAAATCAAGGACCTAAGAATCTTCTTGAAACCCTTGATGGAGTCCTGAAACCAAAGGAACTTGGTTTTGTGCCTCATAGCCATGATGTGATAGGGGATATCGCGATTCTAGATATTCCTTCAGAGTTATCACAACATTCACATACAATAGGAGAAGCCTTACTAAAGGCCCATAAACAAATTAAAACCGTCTTAGATAAAAAAGAGATCATACAGGATCTATATCGAGTAGGAAAATATGAAGTTATCGCTGGGGAAAACCGTACTGAGACGATTCATCGTGAATATGGATGTCGGTTTTCAGTAGATGTTACAAAAGCATTTTTTAGTCCACGCCTAAGTACAGAACATAACAGAGTTGCCTCTTTGGTTAAGCCAAACGAAACTGTAATCGATATGTTTTGTGGAATTGGACCATTTTCTATTCTGATTGCTCGTAAAGTTGTTTCAAAGGTACATGCAATTGATGTTAATCCTAATGCTATCGAATACCTCGTAAAAAACATCAAACTCAATAAACTTCTGGGAACAATTGTCCCATATGTAGGTGACGCCAGAGAGGTTATTAGTGAAAACAATCTTATCGGAATTGCTGATAGAGTAATAATGAATCATCCAGTAGCTGCTGATGAGTTTATTGATGTTGCTTGTACTGCCATCAAAAAAGAGGGAGGAATTCTTCATTTTTATGATTTTCTTAAATCAGAGGAAATGGGACAGTCAATGGAAGAAAACGTAATAGCTCAAATAATGAAATTCTCACGATATGTTGAAACGATACTAACAAAAAAAATCGTTCGACCAATTGCTCCTCATACTTATCAAGTGGTTATAGATCTCAAAATCAATTGATCTTTGCTTTATTTCACCTTTAACGTTATTGTAATTTCCGTATCTGGTTTTTTGAGTTTCTCCACCAGACGTCGATCTAAATCTATTGCAGCCTTGTCAGAATTGATTAAAAAGGTTCTATCCGAAATAAAATCACTTTTTCTTCCTACGAGATCTGTTGGATGACTAAGAGTTAATTGTGGTGACCCTTTGCCCTTAATTTGTTCGATCAACCCATCAACTTCAATGTTAACTTCTATAATTGCGTCAATTTTTTTAGCTTGCTTCTTAAATTCTTCTCTTAAATCCATTGGGGCTTTGTTTGCATTAACCGCAATAATACAATCGGCACGTGCACTGATCTCCTGTTCTCGAGTTATTTCAAATGTGGTTTTATGCGTTGCGAGAATGTTTTTATGACCTCTTGCAACAATCTTCTCAATTACTTGTGACAATCTGATTTACCACGTTCTATTAAATTGCCTTGAATATTCGAGCTTTCCTTACTTCTTTTCTTCAATAATAAAAGTCTAAATATAAGGTAATATAATAGTCCACCGTAGAGATTTGGTTTTTGAGTGATCGCATAATGACTGACAAAAGAACTCACACTTTAGGAGAAAAGAAGGAGCGCCTTATAAGACATTTTATTTCGTCTAATACCCTTAAAACAGAAAAAGTGATTCGTGCATTCAAAGAAGTTCCTCGAGAATTATTCTTACCAAACTCACTGAAAGATAACGCCTATAGTGATACACCGCTGCCGATTGGTAATGGACAAACAATTTCAGCGCCTCACATGTGTGTTATTATGGCTGAAATTTTAGATTTGGAGATTGGGATGAAGGCCCTAGAAATAGGCACAGGTTCAGGATATCACGCAGCATTAATCGCAGAGATTGTTGCCCCAAGTGATGAAAAAACATCAGGGCATGTTTTTTCAATAGAAAGAGTCAAGAGGTTAAGTGAATTCGCCCGCAAAAATATAGAACGGGCACAATACTCTGATAGAGTTACTGTTATTCATGGAGATGGAACACTCGGATATCCTGAGCAAGCCCCCTATGATAGAATTCTTGTCACGGCGGCAGGTCCGAAGATACCAGAACCATTAATAGAACAATTGAAGAATGGTGGCAAGCTAGTCATACCGATTGGTGGGGTTTATTTCTTTCAAACATTGATACTTCTGACGAAAGATTTAGAGGGGAAAATAAAGAAAGAAAAAAGAGGCGGAGTTTCTTTTGTGCCTTTAATAGGGGAACACGGTCATTAAGTTCCTTTTCATCTGAGACTAATTTCAAATACGGTAACAACGCGTATATACTCGTGTGATTCGGAATATAGAAATGGAAAGGAAGTTCCAATATATAGTATATTGTCTTCTGTTGACCGTTCAAAAGTTACTAGAGATATACGAACAAATTGTTCCCAATTAATTTCCTTCTCTAATTTTTCGCCATCTAAATTGTCAAAGATATAGTATATGTGTTTTTCTGGAAAAAGAGTAGGTTGCTCAAAGTACGTACTTGTATAAACAGATGTTCGGTTAGTATAATAGTGAAAGAGCATCGGTTTTGTCGTAACTATTAAGGAATCGCTTGGTGTGTTTGAGTTTATCCACAATGCGGCTCTTTTAAAGGCAATTCGATCGTATTGTAATTCTAAGAAATAATTATGATTAATTGTGATGTAATATGAGCTGATGAAAGTACCAATGATAAATGCTAGAAGAAAAACCTCTTTAAGAGTAGTAAATCTAAAATTACGAGTTTTTTTTTCAATATAATGATAAAAATTGAGAACACCATATCCGGTAAATAAAGAAAGCGCAGGAACAAGTGTGCAAAGATATCGCGGCTGAGGATTACCCGCCCATAGAATAAAATGTAGGGATCCCAAAGTTAGCCAGATATAAAAGATCGCGTTGATTTTCAAGTTTTTAGTTGATGTTAGAAATCCATATACAAAAAAAATTGTCACGAGAGGTGTGAGTGTATAGAACGGAATGCCTTTAGTGGAGTAATAGAGTAGATTCCGCCTAAGTACTCCTAAATACCCTCCTAAAAGCTCAACACCAGTTTCTTGTTGGGTAACATATACACTTTGGAACGGATCACCAAAAATCAGATAATTACGCAAAAACCAAATGCTGGATAAACAAAATAAAACGATCATTACAGCTAAAAACATTGACTTACTTGGCCACGATATCCATTTTCTCATAAGAAGCAATATCACAAGTATAATTGGGAAGAAAAGCAAACTAGGGTATCGTGTTAAGAATAAAGCTCCTGTAATAAATGTACAAAGCCAAATCATTATGTTTGACTTTTCTCTTATTGCTAAGATAAGTAAGTATATTGAAATGACAGCTAAAAGAGTCGCTGTTGCTTCTGATATTGCTCTAGATGTATGAGTTATATGTTGGGGATTAATTAAGACTAACGAACTTGAAAGAAGTGCTATTTTTTCATTACTTACTGTCTTTATCATCAAGAATGTAAGAGGGATGGTTAAACTTCCTAATATTGTAGAAATCAATAATGCTGAAAATTCAATGTCCCCAATAAATAATGAGCTTATTGCAACTATTACGGGATAACCAGGTAAATAATATCCAAGATCTTCACCCATAATCGTATAACCATTACCTGTG
>JBHLOP010000182.1:0-4692 GCA_048940375.1 Promethearchaeota archaeon
TCGAGTTTGTTATCACCAGGAGTATGGACTATTATAGGAAAATCGTGTTCTTTTGCTTGTTCTATTTGTGCTCTTAAGACTTCTTGTTCCTTTGTTGAGCCAGTTTGTAGGCCGGTTTCTCCAAATGCAACTACCAAATTGTGTTCAATTAAGGAGTTCATCGATTCAATAACCATTTCATAGTTAGTTTGTGGAATGGAACGGGGATGAATCCCGACAGCTACATAGAGAACTAACCCTACTTTTTTGGCTTGTGGTACATCGAAATCGACCATTCTTCTAAACAAATCGATAAAAGTTTGCTGGTATTTTGGTTCCACAGGATAAAATGCGCATGTAATTGCGCGTTTTATACCATTAGAGACCATATATCTCAGTTCATCTTCGTTCATTCCGTCAGCATGAATATGAGTATCAACATGCAAACCATTCACCTTTATTGCTTTTAAAAAGCGTGAAAACAAGCGCTCGGTAAATTTTTTGGTTAAAATAACTCTTTTAGTGCTTGTGCTGCCGTGTAGATACTCCCTGCACCACTAACATACTGAGCGACACGTAATGTTTCCATAACCTCTTCTTTTGTCGCACCTGATTGCATTGCTGCTCGAGCTAAAAATTTTACCCCTCGAACTGCGCCATGAGTTGCATCTAGAGCCATCGCAATAAGAAATTTAAACTTCTGAGGTAATGCACCATCCTCAAGGGCAAATTCAGCAGTATTCTGTACAAGTTTGTGAAGTTCTGGATCGAGCGTTTCAATAATCTTTAAAGGATGTTCAGACATTTACTCACCTCTCGAATTGGATAGACTGGTTTTTACATGTATTTCTTTACCTTTTTAATTATTGGGAGTGTCATCTGAAATTCAAAGACCTCTGTCAAATGAAGTTAATAATTTGCAACCAGTTTCAGTCACTAAAACCGTATCCTCAACCCTTATGCCACCGACCCCTGGTACATAAAGGCCTGGCTCGATCGAATGAACTATTCCTGGAACTAGTTCAGTTTCTTCCGTTTCAAGTATGGGGGGTTCGTGCTCTTCTAGCCCCACACCATGTCCTATTAGATGCACAACATATTCTCCATAGCCCGCTTCTTGTGCAACCTGTTTTCCAACTTCGTGCACCTCAAAGGCCTTAACCCCGGGTTTCACTGTCTCAATAGCCTCTTTATGCATTTGTAGCACAACTTCAAAGAGATCCTTCTGTTCTTGAGTTGGGTTTCCAACGATCTTTGTTCTTGAAATATCTGCGCAATATCCATTATATCTACCTCCAAGATCCATTAGAATGAGGTCATTCATTTCTATCTTCTTTTCCGTTGGCTGAGGAACAATTAACTCTGTTCTATCTCCCGATCCCAGAACTGTCGGAAATGAAAGCTCACGGGCACCTGCTAATTTCATAGTGGCTTCTGCCTGAAGAACTATTTCAAGTTCTGTTTTACCTACTTCTAAAACTTCGGTGATTGTTTTTGCACCTTCATCCGTTATTCTTGCAGCATTCTCTAAGCATAATATCTCAGCAGGACTTTTTATCATCCTCACAGTTCTTAATATGTCCGTAACGTCTTTAAATTCTGCATTTGGAAATTTATTTTTGATTGCTAAGTAGAGCGGAGTAGGGAAAGTGCTCCAGCCAACAATACCGATTTTACCGTCAACATAAGTATTTTTAAGAATCTCCGGGACTCCAATCGTAAGGTTTGTAGTAGCTTGTGTGTTTGAAATGCCTGAGATCTCTTTAGCCCTTAAGAGATCCCAGTCTTGATCTATCAAAAGCACAGGTTCGTTTTCCTTTGGAATAAGGACACTTGCTGTGCCGGTGTATAAAGTATAATTAGAGAGATATGTCATATCCGGTATCGAAGTTACAATTAGATAGCCGATATCGCTTTTTTCCATCATCTTTTTCGATTTTGCGATCCTTTCCCCGAATTCTTCTTTGGGAATATTCAAAACACATCCGTCCATATGATCCAGAAGTTTACCAACTTATACTAGCTAGCACCCTTAAATTAATTATGGCTAGGTATGTAAACTCGATTGGCATGGAAGAATTTTAATATTTGTTTTGATGTCGAGCGCTGCAATAACTGCATAAAAAATATATATGACTGTGTCGTTAAAAACAGGAAGATAGTCAAAATTAAAAAAGGGAGTATCCAAATGTAACTTTAGAGGTAGAACTCTTTGGAGAGCGAAAAAAAAACCTATATATTCAAAATACTTGTCGTAGGAGAAGGAGGCGTTGGAAAGACGACATTTATAAAAAGATACGCTACTAAAAGGTTTGTTGAAGATACAAAAAAAACTGTCGGTACATCTTTTTATCTTTTTGAAAAAAAAATAAGTGCAAATATTATGGTTACACTTCAAGTGTGGGACTTCGGGGGCGAAAAAAGATTTCGATTTATTTTACCCAGTTATTGTGAAGGGGCACAAGGAATAATATTTGCTTTTGATCTTACACGAATTTCTAGTTTATTTAATCTTCATGAATTGTATGATATTGTCAGTGAAAGAATTGAAAAGATAGATTTTATTTTCATGGGAACAAAACTAGATCTTGTTGAGGAAATGGGTGCCGAAGCAATAAGTGATGAACAAATTATGGAATTCATTAAAACATACGATCAATCGTCTAACTTGCTTATTAAAACAAGTTCTAAAACTGGAGAAAATATTGAAAACGTATTTACTAACCTAATCAATCTAATTTATAGTAGGGTGACACAGTGATGTCTAAGAAAAAGGTTTTTTCAGAGTATTGTGAAATATGTAAGACTACATTCAAACATCCCATTAAGAAAGAACAATTACATCCTAGGGGCGGAGGCCTTTATTCTGGTATATTTCTTCACAAAGGTATAGAAAATGAAGAAATTCACGCAGCACTTAGCTATTTCGACAATGATCTTGCACATAGGGGAACAGAGGGTTCAAAATTATTTCAGACTGATCTCTCACTTGAAAATCTAAAACCAAGTGCTTTATCAGACTTAAAAGATGAAACGGAACTCAAGCAAGACATTAAGATGTTCTATGAGTGGCTAATTAATGAGTATATTTTCTATTTTAAAAGTATAAAAATTGCAACAATGAAACAAGTAAGCCCAATATTAGAAGAAATTCTAAATAATTTAAAACCACAAGCTAAGATATATAACGCTTTTAAATTAATCTCTGAAAAAACGAGCGATAAGATTATTTGTGATTTAGAAACGAATGACACGCAAAAAATTAAAGCTAGAGAACTTAAAAAGGCCTATCAAACACTTTTTAATCAAATTAGGTGGCGGTTTAGGGATGATGATGAACATGATGCTTTCGAATCGTCAAAAAAACTGGGATTCAAAATGGTTTCTTTATGGAGAGATTTACTAAAATTTGGCGTTTCTGAAGATATATTTAGTTCATTAGAGGTGTTATTGACACTACGAGATTTTTCTGATTTATGAATTAATAAAAACTGAAAATTGTATGATTTATGGTTTCTGTACGTTAAATAACACATATACCCTCGACACGAATTTCTAGATAAAAAACAACGGTTTGGTGGTATCTTAGATATTGAAAACACATGGAATGTTAATATTGTCTTAACTAAATAACGAATGAAGAGGAAAATGCCTTAATACCTAAGAACGCTTTCCTAGAGTTGTATTAACATACTAACGGTCTGAAATGAGAAGTAATTTACCAGAAGATTTTTATTTTACCTTTGAGGTGGGGGACGTATAGGAGGTTATAAATCTGATTGATGTCTTTTTGGTCTTAGATGAGACTGGCGTGCCCCTTTGTCAAACAAGATCTCCTGATGCCATTTGGAATGACAGTCTAGCCGCTGGAATCTTATCAGCAATAGATGAAGTCAGTTCGGTCTATTGGCAAGGTAACGTATTATCACGACTTGAATTCCGAGAAAAACAGCTCTATCTTCTCCGCGATACTCATAAAAGTCGCACATTTGTGCTTGTTACTACTATTAGTGTTCCTCATGAAATTGCAGAGTCATGCCTCAACGAAATGAGCGAGAAATTTGCAGTTGTTTGTCTAGAAAAACATTCTGGTGGACTTGTAACTTCTAGAAGTTTAAACGAAAGTTACCAACAAATAGGACATGAACTATTACAAGAATGGAATGCAAGGGCACGTAAAATAGCGCTTCAGAGTGGTGAACCTTACTACCAAGCCCTTTATGCCTATGATGAACTCAAAGAAAGGGAAAAAACCTCTTTCATATTAGATAAGACAATTCTCCGAGTACTCTGTGATGCTGGCACACTTTCATTACGTGATCTAAGACAACGAATAGCGACCTTTGAAGAAATGCTTGGAGAACGAATTGACATTCCACAACTACAATCAATTTGTGAGCGCTATGTAAATGACGGACTAATTAAAAAACTTTAAGGAGAGTATTTTATGGGTATATTAAAGTTCTTTAGAAGGAAGGATCTCAGCAGAAATTATATGAATCGGATGGTAATCGGCTTAGGAGTCGGACTTGTCAGGTCAAGAACTCACATATTAAATTCTGATTTTGGTCCGCAGGGCTCCATGGATGTGCTAGCAACTTGGATGGGGCAAGAAGTTGCCAAAGAACTGTTGACTCAAAAGAAAATTAGCACCAATTCTTCTAAGAGTGAAGTTATTGAAAAAATCCTTGATGAGGTACGAATTGCAGAGGA
>JBHLOP010000183.1:0-4691 GCA_048940375.1 Promethearchaeota archaeon
GATAAGTTAGCGCACTTTTCTGCAGCTTGACAGTAGCTGAGTTGGTGACAATTACTGCATATTCCACATATTCTTTCAGCCAGATAGAGATTCTGAAGCCACGTACGACTTTCAAACGCTTTTTCAATTCCTCTATGGTTGAATCCTAAACGGACATCTACTTTTTTTACCGTTTCTCCTGTAACATGGAAAATAAAACGAACTGGCTCTTCAAGCGCCGGATGTTGAGGACCGATTGAAATAGCAAAATCTTCCCTTTCGGGAATATAATCGATATATGCACTCATTGATCCTTTCCTCCTTGAACTAGCGTAATCGATATGGGGCCCCGCAGCGTCGATTTTTTTTAAATTAGCGTCTTCTTCAGTTTCCTTCTCCTTCAATGATTCTGCGAGTCTCTCAAATATTTCTTCATAACTAATGTCTTTTCTGAGAGGAAAGATATCCTCTGGCATGAAATCCGCTGTTAGTAAGCGCCGAAGGTCAGGATGGTTTGTAAATTGAATCCCTAACATATCATAGACCTCTCTTTCGTACAGAACAGCACCAGGAATTTCTTGGACGAGTGAATCTATTCTTGGATCCTTCTTATCAACGGTGACGTCAAGAATCAATTTCCCCCATTTACTATTAGACAAGGTTACCGAAAATGGATAAAGTAGGTGATACCCATCATCTTGATCTTGTCCGATAATAGTTGACAGATGAGTCACGTTGTATTTTTCCTTTAGTTGCTTGATGACTTCGAGTAACCTTTCTGCTTTTACTTCAGCATACAGATCTAATGGTAAATCGGGTTGTGCACGAACTGGAATGTTTAATGAACTTGCAATATCCTTTAATGTTTGAGGTACGGATTCTATCATTGTTGGTCCACCTCTTCAGTCGCTTTATCAGAAGTTTCGATATCTAACCGAGCTTTTTGAATTAATTTGATAATTCCATCAACAATGGCTTCTGGGCGGGGTGGGCAACCGGTAATATACGCAGAAACAGGAATAACCTTGTCTACTCCGCCTAGCGTATTATAACTTTCTTGAAAGACGCCTCCAGTGGTTGCACATGTTCCCACTGCCACAACATACTTGGGTTCTGGCATTTGCTCATAAAGCCGTTTGAGTCGTGGTACAGTTTGAAAAGTTGCTGTACCAGTAGCCACCAAAACATCACAGTGGCGGGGCGTACCTTGAAGTATGATACCAAATCGCTCAACATCATAACGAGGTATAAAAGTCGCAAGAACTTCGATGTCACATCCGTTACAAGATCCAGAATTGACGTGCATCACCCATGGACTGTTTGTTAATGCTTTTACAACCAATTTTTTCTTAAGCACTTGTTAACACCTCTTATTGATCAAATTACGTTCGAGATGTGCTTTTCGCAAATATAAATATTGCATATATGGTGATGGCAAAATATACTATTGGGTATACCAAATCGACTTTCGAAACTAAAGTAAGGATCAATAAAGTAGAGAACATAAGCGCTATAGCATGAACAGCCATAAAATAAGGCATCTCAAGTAACGTTTGTTCAAAATAACGCCGTTTCCGAGGACGCACAGTCTCCCCACTTTGATATAACTGCTGTTTTAATCTTGTTTTGGGGTAATCAGTTATTTGTAGCCAACGGGATAAAAGGTATAGAACAATAACCGCAATAAAAGCAGTTATTCCTCCTATTATCATCTGGGTTAGAACGTCCAAAGTTATTGCACACCAAAACTGTTTTTACACTATAATTTTCCCTTTCTCGGAAACCCTTTTATTGAAATCAATCCGCTAGCATGAGTTATGTTTGATAGCCTCGCTTGGATAGACATACACATAGTATGGAAGAAGACAACGTATGTTTATTCTTAAATATATGTGTGTGTGTGATATAACAGTCACAAGTAATATAGAAATAAATTCTCTCTTCTTCAGTTAGATTAAATGTGTTTCATTTACATTAAAATTATTCTTATATGCCCAAAATCTAACCCACTCTAAAGTAAACCACGCAACTTCAATCGACTTCTTATGTTCCAATGTTCGATGTTCTTCTTCAATAAACTCTAATTTTTCAATATTTTTAATAGACTCGAATTTCAAATGCTTATCATATTTTGGTGAGAAAACGTCGTAGACTATCTTTTGGGCCGTCATATCGACAATAAATTTGATGGTAATAAAACCATCTGAGGTTTCAATCCAAAATTCTGTATCATTCGTTTTTTCATCTTTTATAGCTATGCCCTTTTCCTTTAAGAAAGTTAACAAAGTTGAAGCTGATATAGCAATCTTCTCCTATCAAGTAGATCATTCAATGATGGCATCTAACTCTATAGATTCCAGTCTCTCAATAGTTACTGATTAGATTTCGCCTTTTCATATGCAGAGGATAAACTTTTGAATGTTATTACTCCTATAACTTGGTTAGGATTTTCTTGTTCGACAACGGGCATCATATCTATATTTTCCTTAGTCATCTTCGTATAAACTTTTAAGATAGAATCGTTTGGAAAAACTGTGATTCGTCTTAAAGGCAATTGACTAATTTTTATGAAGTCTCTTTGCTCTGGACGTATTTGTAAAAGGTCATTCCAAGCAATAATTCCCATAAAATTCCCATCTTTTTCAACGAGAGCATCATGATATTTTGCGCGAAACATGGCTTCTAGAGCTTCATTAAGGCTATTCTCAGGCGTTACTGCTACGATTTCTAATTTCATTATATCTTTGGCGCTTACGTTAGACTCAGTGATGGATCTTATAGGCCTTTCTCTCTCTTCTGTAGCGCCTACATAAATAAACACGCCAATAAGTATAAGCCACCAGTCTACTAGAACTCCCACTCCAATCATGATAAGTGCTAGAAGTCTTCCAATCCATGAACTGTACTTAGTAGCATCAGACAATCCCTTCTTTTCCGCCAGATAGGCTCTGAGAACCCTGCCTCCATCCATTGGAAAAGCCGGGATTAAGTTGAACGCACCTAGAAGAACATTTAATAATGCTAGATCGTAAAAAAGTCTTCTAGTTGTTGTAAAAGGAGCTTTTATTGGGATAATCAAGTCTAATGCGAAAAGGCAAAGACCAATTACAAAACTGGCTAAAGGACCTGCTATGGACAGACGCCATTCAAGATTTGGTTTATCAGCGACATCTTCGATTTGAGATGCTCCACCTATCGGGTAGAGAACGATCTTCTGAACTTCAATATTATAATGCTTTGCAACCAGAGAATGGCTTAACTCATGTAAAGTCACAAAAACAAATAGAAAGATTACTAGAATGAAATAATATCGTGAGAAAGCCAAAACTACAAGCAGTAGTATTATGAAAGTTATATGAAGTTCGATCGGAATGCCAAATACTGAACCAATTTTAAAAGAATACTTCAAATCATCACCAGAATAAACACTTGTTGTTATAGGCAACGCCATTTTTTCTATTTTAGAGCTTTTTACTCCTCCCATCACAAACGATTCTAGCTTTCGGTCTGTCCTTTAGTCTAAGGTGCCTTAAATGAGCTCCCGAATGATTGCATTTTATTCTTAACAACCTCTTTCATAGCTTCTTTCGCTGGACCTAGAATCTTTCTTGGATCAATTTCCTTTGGTGAAGTAGCCAAAATCTCACGGACTGTGGATGTAAAAGCCAATCTTAAATCCGTATCTATGTTTATTTTCTGTATTCCTAAAGATATAGCTTTTTTAATATCTTCATCGGGAATTCCTTTAGCCTCACTTATTTCTGCACCATATTTCATGGCTTTCTCGACTAGCCGTGATGGAACTCCAGATGCTCCATGCAAAACAAGTGGGATTTTAACCAATTTTCTAATTGCCTTTAACCGCTCATAATCTAATCTTGGTTTCGCTTTAAATTTATAAGCTCCATGTGAGGTTCCAATCGCAACAGCGAGGACGTCCACACTAGTACGCTCAACAAATTCCTTAGCGGCATTTGGATCGGTTAATATTGCGTCTTTTTCTTCAACCGTTGACTCTTCTATGCCAGCAAGTCTGCCAAGTTCAGCCTCAACTGATATGCCTTTTGGCTGAGCCAATTCCACAACATGTTTTGTCAATGAAATATTCTCTTCAAAATTTAGATGAGAACCGTCGATCATAACGGACGTAAAACCAATCTCAATACATTTTGACACCGTTTCTACATCTGGTCCGTGATCTAGATGTAATGACATTGGTACTGAAGTGGATTTTTCTGCAGTTTTAACGATAGCTGTTAGATATTCTAAACCAGCATATTTGATGGAGGAAGACGTTATTGCAATAATGACAGGTGATTTTTCCTCTTCAGCTGCCTCGGTGATAGCTAATAAAGATTCTAAATTGTTAATATTGAAATGACCAACGGCATAACTCTTTGCCATAGCCTCAGATAAAATTTCTTTATTTGTGAGAAGCATATTTTTTCTCCTTCAAATGATATAACCTTATATAACAAGATTATACTACTTTTAATTTAAAGATACTATATAATGAACACGTGCCTCTTTTTTTTATTATTAAGCTTTTTACATGATTTAAGTTTTATATGTATGTGACTGTCGTATAACAGTAACAAAATAAAATTTTGTGAGACCTAAGTCAATAAAAAATAGCTTTGCCTATTAGATAATATTTAACTTACGAACATCTAAATATGCTTTGAACGATCTAACTGAGAAAAAAAGAATAG
>JBHLOP010000184.1:0-4622 GCA_048940375.1 Promethearchaeota archaeon
TGTGCATGGCCGCATAAGAATGAAATGGAAATGGCAACTCTTAAGACACTAAGACTTCTTAAAGCTGCGATAAACGGAGTTGAACAAGCAAAAGGAATTCCTAAAACAACAATAAATGTAAAAGAATCCGCATTAGTCATCGGCGGTGGAGTTGCTGGAATTCGTTCGGCACTAGATCTACTCAATTATGGATATGATGTGACACTGGTAGAGAAACTACCAAGTATTGGTGGGAGAGCTGCACAACTCGGTAAAATCTTTCCGACCGATGACTGTGGGCTTTGTGTGCTCGCATTAGAGCCTGGTCCCACAAAATCGCATAGGAAATGTCTGTATAAATCAAATATCTCCAAATGTCAAAACCTACATCTAATTACTAATGCAGAAGTAAGGAATGTAGAAAAAGAACCAGGCGTATTTAAAGTACGAATAGAACAGGAACCTCGCTATGTAGATGAGAATTGCACTATGTGTGGTATTTGCGCTGAAGTCTGTCCCGTTGAGGTTGAAAACGACTTTGATTTTGGATTTAGCAAGCGAAAAGCAATTTATCTTCCTTTTTCACAAGCAGTTCCTCCGATTTATGTAATTGATAGAGCACAATGTCCAATAGATTGCAAACTATGTGCAGAGGCATGTCCGGCAGATGCCATCCACCTAGATGACGTTGTTAGAATTCATGATGTGGAAGCTGGATCTATTATTGTAGCTACAGGTTTTAAAGAATACGACCCTTCTATTAAAAGAGAATTTGGCTTCGGTGTGTATCCAAATGTTATCACCCACCTTATGTTGGCACGTATGTTAGATCCTAGCGGTCCCTCAGGAGGCAAGCCTATTCGTCCATCCGACGGAAAAGAGGCTAAAAAAATAGCGATGATTAATTGTGTTGGTTCTAGAGACGTACGAACTACTACACCTGATAGAAGTTATTGTTCAGCTATCTGCTGTATGTATAGCGTCAAACATGGTATTCATATCAAGGAACAAAATCCCGATACAGAAGTTTATTCTTGCTTTATCGATATCCGAACACCCGGCGAATATGAGAAATGGTATACAAAAGGACGCGAGATAGGAGTTAATTTTATGAAGGGCATGGTGTCACAAGTGGTGGAAGATCCTGTAACTCACATCCTTACAGTTGAAACTGAGGATTTGTATGTCGGAAAACAGGTAGAAATCGAAGCAGATCTCGTCGTTTTATCGGCAGGAGTGGCACCAGCTTCCACTAATGAAGAACTCGCAAGTATACTCGGAGTCAATTTGACATCTCATGGATTCTTTGAGACCATTTATCCAAAGTTTAATAGCAATACCACAAAAATTGACGGTATTTTTCTCGCGGGAACTTCCCAAGCACCACTAGATATACCTCACACAGTCTCACATGCAAGAGCTGCGGTATTTGAAGCAGTAAACTACATGAAGACCACAACTGAGAGAACAATACGAACTCCAGAAATAGATGAGGAAAAATGTATTGGCTGTGAACTCTGTATCTCAAACTGCCCCTACGGTGCCATAGTGAAAGTAAACGGCAAAGCAGCATTCATAGATGCCTCGTGCACAGGCTGTGGAATCTGCAGCGCACTTTGTCCAGAACTTGCCCTGACATCAAAATATCCTCCGAAGGAAAAACTCATCGCAGAGGTTGAAGGACTTCTTGAAGACAAAAATGGCACGAGTGTAATTGCCTTTTGTTGCGATGAATGCAGTTATGGATCATTAGATCTCGCGGGCATCGAAGGCATTCAATATTCACCTCATTTTCTACCACTGAAAACCTCTTGTATTGGATCTATAGATCCTTCAGTGATTCTTCACGCCTTTTCACTGGGAGCAGATGGTGTTTTATTACTTGGATGCCCAGAAGGCAGATGTCATGCCATAGAAGGTAATACTAGAGCAAAAGCTAAGGTTGACGGCTTAAAGCGACTTCTAGATCTTTATGGTATTGGTAACAATCGACTTAATATAGAATCATCGATAGCTGCAACCCCTTCAAAAATCGCCACTTTGGCAAACGATATGGTAAAAGAAATTGAAACATTAGGTCCTATTTTCTAATCCTTTTTTTTATTTGTCCTCACAAAAGAATATGATCACAGATTCACTAAAAATTACGATTTAATTATTAGTTGTATAAAGGTGGAGTTTTATCGAAAAAACTTCCTTACACTTTTGAAATTAATTTCATTCAGTTTTTAATGCTCTTTTGATGACAGGTAGTAAGTCTACTAAACTCTGTATAGCTAATGATACTACTGTCTGATCTTGATTTGTTAATTTTTCAATGAGAAGAGGGACGAGTTCTTTAATGAAATCCAAATCTTCATTTGCTAATGACTTAACCAAAGTCAACGCAGGAATTCTTGTATTTTCATTGAAATCTACAAGTGAATTACTAAAACCAGATGCAAGTACAGGAAGTATCCGTTGTCGTATTTT
The DNA here is from genome assembly GCA_048940375.1 of Promethearchaeota archaeon. GTDB lineage: Archaea > Asgardarchaeota > Sifarchaeia > Borrarchaeales > Borrarchaeaceae > Borrarchaeum. The sequence goes on from JBHLOP010000184.1 coordinate 2,452, forward strand.
TGAATTCCCAGCCAACAGCACATTTGCGACTTTTTGTAAAGGTACAAGTTGTGGGGCGGTGAGAAACATTCTTGCGATGGATTCAATGGCTTTTTCACGTATCGCTGGTGAACTATCTTCCGTCAACTCCATAATATCTGGTAATGTATGTTGAATAATTCGTGGGTTTGTACTAATTTCGCCGAGCAATTCTAAGACTCCCTCCCTTAAATATTGGTCCTGTCCTTTTAAAAAATCACAAAGAAACGGGATCGAATCTATAATTAGATCAGGAAACCGTTTTCCAACCTTTCCTAGCGATTCAATTGCTGTTATTTGGACTAAGGAAGATTCATCATTTAACTTTCCCTTAAAATGTGGCACCAGAGTCACTAATAATTGTCGATTATCTATGACGGTATCAGAGAGTGTTTCTAGTGCAGTAGCTCGAGTATATTTATCTGGATCTTCCAAGTCTTTCAAAAGATCTTGAATATACTTCTCGGAAAAAGTACTCACATCTTCACCGTCCAATATATACGAATATTATCGTTAGAATATCAGATAATTTCAGAGAGGATGGAGGGAACATTCTTCAACAAGATATATAAATTACACCTTAGCACCTTCTTCATCATATTTCTGATCACAATAGCATGCTCATTTAAATAAAATATGGCAGAGGAAGCTTCGATGAGTAAAATAAGCGATTATAATTTCCCTGAAGATCTCTATTACTCACAACGTCATATATGGGCCAAAATGGAAAAAGATGGAATGATAACTCTTGGATTAACCGATTACGCACGCAAGAATATTGAAGATATAGTCGTAATAGAACTATTTCTCAAAGAAGATAGCCAAATTCAATCCAATCAACCTTTTGGAGCCATAGATTCAAGCAAGGGTACGAATATATTATATTCGCCTGTGAGTGGAAAAATTAGCAAACGAAACAGGAAGATTATGATGGACCCTTTAGTCGTCGTAAGAAAGCCGTATACATTAGGTTGGCTCATTAAAATCGAGCCCTCATCCTCTTTAGAGGAAGAATTAGAGAGTTTAATGAAGCAAGGTACACCTGAATTCGAAAAATGGCTAAAAACTGAAATTGAAAAATTCAAATAAGTATTTTTAAAGATAATTGGAGTCTATTGGGATAACTTCATTAAAGTTAACTATAAAAAGTGCAAATTAAAATACTTAAGAATAAGTCGTATCTACCAAATTAAATGACTGTCTTGTTATAATATCAGGAGATGCTAAGGATGACAATGACAGCTTTTGTTCTAGCTAAAATTAGCCCAGATGTTGGAATGGACATTCTCGACGAAATTAGAGAGAATGAGCTTGTAGAAGAAGCATATTTAATCTACGGAGCGTTCGATCTGATTGTGAAAGTGCTTGTTAAAAACCCAGAGGATTTAGACGATTTCATCTTCAATAATCTTCGCAAAATTGGTGGTGTCCTTGATACCGCCACATGTATATGTGCTAGTTGTTAGCCAATTATGTTTATGATGAGTTTATTGCAATTTATTGTAACGATTCTGATCAACGTATAATTTCTTTCTTATTTAACTGAAATCTCAGCGGCTCGAATTTTTACCTCTTGCAAAAAAAATTATCAGCAATTTAATTCTTTTGGATTCATTTGTTGGCGCGCACCCAATTAACGGCGCTAATTGCAGCTGACGATCCCTCCCCTATAGCTGTAGCAATTTGCCGTCTTCCACCTGTCACATCTCCTGCTGCAAAAACACCGTCAATATTGGTAGCTTGGTTTAAACGATTGACTTTGATAAAACCGTTTTTTGTTAATCCGATGCCTAAATCTTTTGCAAGTGCAGCATTTGGTGTAGTACCACCCTCTATAAAGACTGCTGAAACCTTTAATTCATTTGTTTTACCTTCATTATCTATAAAAATCACGCCCGCTACGCGATCTTCTCCAACAATCTCCTTTATAGTTACATTATAAAATATTTTTATATTTCTGGATTCCTCAATTCTTTTCATATAAGTCTGTTCTGCTTTGAGCGCTTCTTTAGTACACAATATCGTCACCGAACTATCTAGTCCTGCTAGATATAAAGCGCCCTTTGCTGCACCATTACCATATCCTGCTACTACCGTAGCCCGTCCACCAAACAAGGCACCATCGCAAATTGTACAATAAGATACGCCTTTCA
>JBHLOP010000185.1:0-4548 GCA_048940375.1 Promethearchaeota archaeon
GTAATTGTCAAAAAATGTTTTGAGAAACCGTTTTAGTAAAAAGAGACGCCCTAAATGTGCGATTAACTTGTCAGAAACTTTATATTAAATTATTGAGAGTCATTTAATAGTGAATGTAAGTGAGATGCGATAACTCAAAAGCAATTTAGTTCTCATAAACTTTCTATGATTTCGGGGTCTTTAAAAAGATGATGTGAGTCTGACAATGAACGAGTTTGCTTTATTCTCTCTACTAAGTGCTGTAGTCTCAATCTTTTTAGGGAGTTTTGTATTTTCAAAAAACTCAAACAACTGGATTAATAGACTTTTCATGATATTTTGTCTTTCTCAAGCTTATTGGGCAATAACAGAATTTGGATATCGAAGTGCAACAGAATTTCATATTGCAGCTATTTGGTTAAAAATGAACAGTTTATGGCCTCTTACAATTGTTTTCTTACTTCATTTTGTACTTGTTTTTACTGAACAAATAAACTTACTTAGAAATAAGCTTACATACCTTCTAATGTATGCCCCAGCCTTGATTATTGTTTATCTTGACTTGACAGTATTCTCGGGAGAACCAATGTTGACATATTGGGGCTGGACCTATCGTATTCCAGAAAATTTTATGTTATTCATTGTATCAAGGACATGGGGTGCAGGATTAGGCATTTTGGCTTTTTGTCTTTGCTTACAATATTATATAAAATCAATTGATCTAAGAAAGAAAAAACAAGCAAAGTATGTATCGATTGGAATTTCCTTTCCAGTACTTCTTGGTATTGTAACTGAATGGTTGTTACCTTCAATTCAAATAAGAATTCCAGAATTTACAGCATCTTCAACGGTATTAGGAAGTTTTTTCATTGGTTATGCAATTATAAGACATGAATTGTTTATTCTATCACCATCAACAGCAGCAGACAGTGTTATTGATACCATGTCTGATGCCTTTTTTTTAGTTAGTCCAGAAGGAAAAATAATTTCAGTTAATCTTGCCTCGATACAACTTCTTGAATATAAAGAGAATGAAATAATTCAGATGCCTTTAGAGAACATTTTGATCAACAAAAATGATAATCCAGGTTCCACAGGGTGTGTATTTGATAATCTAATAAAAGCAGGAAATGTCAACGATGTTGAGATGAACATTAAAACGAAGAATGGGCATCTTATCCCGATTTCACTCTCATCATCAATAATGCATGACAATGAGGACAATTTAGTAGGGATTGTTCTTATTGGAAGGGATATAACAGAACGTAAGCAGATAGAGAAAAAAATAACAAGCTATACTGAAAACCTTGAAAAACTTGTCGAAGAAAGAACAAAGGCATTTAAAGAATCAGAAGAAAGGTTAACAGCAATATTAACAGGAATAGGAGATATAATTGGCATTCATAATAAAGACTTGGATGTCATCTGGATAAATCAAGCAGCAAGAGGTCTTTATGGAGATATTGTTGGAAAAAAGTGTTATATGGCGTACAAGGGCTTAACCAAACCTTGCCCCGAATGTACTGTTGAAGCAGTATTTAATGAGGGGAAGACGGTGGTAACAGAGCAATCTCACATGAATACAAATGGAACAAATAGCAACGTTTTAGTTACCAGTTCTCCTGTACGAAATGCTGAGGGAAATATTTTTGCGGTTGTAGAAGTCGCTAAGGATATAACTGAATTAAAGAATTTGGAAACGCAACTTAAAGATTATACAGAAAATCTCGAAAATCTTGTCGAGGAAAGGACAAAAGCCTTAAGTGACTCTGAAGAAAAACAAAAAGCAATTTTAGCGGGTATAGGAGATCTTATCACGATCCAAAATGAGAAATTAGACATAATCTGGGCAAATGAATCTACACAAGATATATGGGGAGACGTCATAGGCAAAAAATGCTATGAAACGTATAAAGGTTTTGATAAACCATGCCCTGAATGTACTGTCGAAACAGTGTTTACTGAAGGACAAAGATTTGCTTCGGAACAAACAGTCAGACGCTTAGACGGAAGTTGGATGAATACTCTTGTTACAAGTTCTCCAATGAAAGACGCTGAAGGAAACGTAGTAGCAGTTGTAGAAACTATTAAGGATATCACAGGACGAAAAGAACTAGAAAATGCTCTAAAAGATTCAGAAGAGCGTTATCGTGGACTATATGACTCCTCTATTGATGGTATAATCTCATTGGACTCAGAAGGACACATAATTGAATGCAATCAGGCATTTGCAGAAATGGTCGGATATCGCAAGGAAGAACTACGTGACATTAACATCTTCAACATCACGCCTAAAAGATGGTATAAGGCCAGTAAGGAAAATCATCGCCAATTACTTGAATTAGGCTATGCAGAAGAATTTGAAAAAGAATATATCAAAAAAGATGGGACAACTGTCCCAGTCGCTATCAGAGGATGGCCTATAAAAAATCAGGAAGGCGAAATAATTGGAATTTGGGGTATTATTCGAGATATTACTGCTCAGAAGCAAGCAGAGGAAAAGATTAAGGAATATACAGAAAATCTTGAACGAATAGTTGAACAAAGGACCTCAGATCTCAAGGACTCAGAGGAGCGCTATAGAGGTTTGTATGAATCTTCAATAGATGGCATCGTTTCCACTGACCTAGAAGGAAACATTATAGACTGTAATCAAGCTTTAGCAGATATGATTGGATATACTAAGCAAGATCTCAATAAAATGAACTTATTTGAACTCACACCTAAAAAATGGCATGCTAAGATTTCAAAGATTATAAAAAATCAAATAATTCAACGAGGCTATTCAGATGAATTTGAAACAGAAGGGATTAGGAATAATGGAGTAATCTTTCCGGTCTCTACAAGGAGTTGGGTCATAAAAGATCAAGAAGGCAAGGCAATGGGCATGTGGGCTATAGTTCAAGATATCACTGAAAAGAAAAAAATGGAAAAAATAAAATCTCAGTTCATTAATTTAGCAGCACATGAACTTCGAACCCCTTTAAGCGCGATGAAAGCACATGTAGAGCTTCTTAAAATAAAAAGTGAACATGGATATTGGGAACTGCCTAATGAAGTCCACGATAAGATAAAGATTATAACACGTAATGCAGATAGATTGGCGGCTCTTATTAATAACCTTCTTGATTATACACGTCTCGAAGCAGGTACAAGAAAAATAAAGCAGGAATCAGGTTCACTTGACACAATCATCGGTCAGGTTATTAATGAAGTCTTACCAATTGCAAAAATTCATGGTCACACACTTGAACTTCATTCTCCAAATCAATTACCTCAGATCCAAATCGATGAAGACATGATCCGGAGCGTATTCACTAATTTACTTTCAAATGCTATAAAGTATACGCCTGATGGCGGTATGATTGAAGTTAAGATTCTAGAAGAAGAATTCAATCTCCATGTTTCTGTGAAAGATACTGGAATTGGCATTCCAGAAAATGAGTTTGAAAAGATTTTCCAACCTTTCCATGTAACTGATCTCTCTGAATCTTCTCGTCTTCAATCTGAATTCGCACGCACTGGATTAGGGCTTGCGATTTCAAAAGAATATGTGAAATTGCATGGTGGCAGTATATGGGTAGAAAGTAAGGTTGGAGAGGGAAGTACATTTCACGTGGTTCTTCCAAAAACAAATTAAATTGAAACTAAATTTTCATCGAACTTTCGAACTCAATAATAAGGAACAGAGATAGTTTTTTTGGTCCAATGAACGTTATTACTTATATTCGAGTTCTCCTTCTATTATTATTTGTTCTTTGCTCGATATTTTCATTTAGCCTAAAAACGTATCAAAACAGAATAGGAAAAAGTAAGGTGGGTGAATCAAAATCACAGAAAAAATTGATGGAAAAACAGCAGCTGAGTGGGCAAAAATAGGATTTGATAAAGCTAGTACAGGAAATTCATTTGACTATCTGGAGGCAGTAGATTGCTTTGAAAAAGCTATTAAGATAGACGGTAGTTATGTTAATGGTTGGTTTTATCTTGGTGCTGCCAAAGAAAAATTAGGAGACAATCCACCAGGCATAATGGCAAGACAAGATTTTTATAAAGATGCTATTCAAGCCTTTGAAGAAGTTATAAAACTTGATCCATTACATAAAGTAGCATGGATTCATTGTGGGTATTGTGCTGAACGATTAGCACATTGGACAAGAGAAGAGGATAGGAGACTTAAGCTTTTTAAAAAATCATTAAAATGCTACAAAGAGGCAATCGATATTGATCAAGAGGACGGAGACGCTTGGTTTAATCTTGGTAACGCATATAGATACCTAAATCAGTTTGAAAACGCAATAAAAGCGTATGAGACTGCAATTAACATCAATCCACAGGATTTTGATGCCCATTATAATATGAGTATTTGTTATGAAAACTTAGCTTCTTATCAAGAAGCAATTAATTGCATAAAGAAAGCGTTAGAAATCAACCCAAGTAATGAACGAATTCAAAATAACTTGAGACGGCTAGAGGTCGATAAAGAAATTGTGGAAATAGGTGTAGAATCTGCTGGTAAGGGCAAAATTGCAAATGAAGCAATTCATCTAGGTATATCTTGCTTAAACG
>JBHLOP010000013.1:0-14690 GCA_048940375.1 Promethearchaeota archaeon
AAAGCTATCTTCGTTGGGGTAGAGACACAATAGGTTGGGCGGTATACGTTTTTAGAAAACGTTAGCGCGTGCCACATGCCAATAAATGTATGTCGTCAATATAGCTAATTCCTCACGTCAAGATTTCATCGAGAATTTGTCTATCAGTAATCGTTTTCGATCGATCGCTAGTAGCTAAAAGCTGCTCTTAATAGTAAATTGGCAGTTATACCGAAGGCTATAAGTAATGAAAATATGAGTGATACTGTGAATAGCCCTCCATATTTTTCATTTTTTACTGGCATACCGAAATAAGTAAGGGCAAATAATTCTACCTGAAACTAGGTATTTCCAAAGATTTCAGGTAAAGTTCTCCACAAAATGATTTACCTTTTTTGTCGAGAAGGAGAGTTCGGAATTCTATATACAACATAAAAATTTGAATTAGCTAATTTTTGGTTCTAACCACTTTGGAATCGTACAACAAGCTTCAATCTTTTTTATTTCAAGATTTAGTTCAGTTAATTCTCGAAGTGCACTTCTTGTTGGAAGTTCAAGTCGGTCAGCACCTGATTTGATAATCTGCTTATCAATTTCAATACGTATTCTTCCTTTGGGTCGCATACAACCAACAGAAAGTGGGGTTTTTGGAAACATTAACCTAGCAATAGCAACAATTTGTGCAAAAATTTCGGGACTCGGAGCAGTTGTATGCTCCATTAGTGTCTCCCGAGTCGGAATCAGTCCGATAATAACTATTTCATCTGGGTTTATCTGACGAGCCATTTCCAATGCATCTAATTCGCCAACAATTTTTCCATAATGAACTCCTAAACAGATATGGGGAGCAATATATGAAATGCCTGATTGCTTTAAAATCATTAAGTTGTTAAAATAGTCTTCAGGTGTTTTATTCAGTCCGTAAACTTCTTTAATTGTTCTTTCATCACCAATAACATCAACAGATGCAACATCAACGCCTATTTTTCCCAATTTTTGGGCGATAGATCTGGAAAGTAAGCCAGTATGAGCGTTAAGCACTAAGTTCGTTTCTTTCTTAATTTCAGCAATGGCATCAAGAAATTTTTCAAAGGGGATTGCAGCATTTTCGTCAAGTCCACCACTCAATAAGCATCCGATAGCGCCATTCTTCTCTAGCTCATAACATATTTCCAGCAGCTTTTCAGGAGAACTTCCATCCAACATATACTCTAGATAATGTTTGTCACAATGTGCACAACTTAAAGAACATTCACTTCCAGTCAAAGAAATGGAAGGAAATCTCGTTCCAGGGGAGTAACTCCTTAGAATCCTTCCAAAATGCTGTAAGCGTATATTAAATGCAGCCTTTTGAATAATTTCAAACTTCTCTAAAGGTAGTTGGAAAAGAAACTTCGCTTCCTCATATGTTATTGGTTTTTCAGAGGCGTTCTTCAAAATTTCTTTTAGTTTTCTGGTTTCAATACCTTCCTGTACCATCTTATCCACTTAAAGCTTTTATTAAAATATCCAAAAAGTCATCTGAGCCTGCTCCAAGAATTTGAATCGTTTCATTTTCAAAAAAATTAGTGACAATTTCTCTAAGTTTATTCTCATCAATCTGTGCTCCTTTTAGCATATTTTCAAGTGTATGGATTTCTTCTTCTGGATGCATATAGAAATCACCAGTGAACATAACATCAACAATTTTGCTCATGCTTTCGTCAGTTTCCACGGTTACTCTGAGCAATTTGCCGCCCGGAACTTTTTTTTCTGCTTTATTTTTCAATATTTGCCCCCCTTAGCGTTTGAAGACCCATTTCTCGGCGCCATATTTTTCTTCCTTAAATTTTGCCGCTAATTCACTTTCACTTTCTGTTAATGTCCCTCTTTCAAGAGTAATTGAAAGTGCTTTTGAAAAACCTCGTTCTAACGCATCTTTCAGCGTCTCAAAATCAACAAGCTTATCTCCAAGTTCTCTTCGAATTGATGTAACTCGTTGTTCAACCTGTTCAATTAATTTATCGCTTATCTTTTCTTTAGAGACCCGTAAAACAGAGAACATTTTCTTAATATCTAAATCTCTCAAAATTGTTCCATGTTGCAGCATAACAGTTTCATTTTTTGGTTTCCGTCTTGTTTGGGCATTGCCTGAAATTTTTTTGGTCCCAGAAATGATATCATTAATGGGTTTAAAGGTAGCGTCAATACCGATATCATTAAGAGCATAAATTATACCTTGACAGATCAACTGATAGGATTCTATTATATCCTTTGGAATTTTTGGATCATTGTCTCGTACTAAGACGCTATATGTAATTTCTCCTTCATAATCGTGATATACGGCTCCTCCACCTGTGATTCGCCTTACCACATCTACGCCCTTGCTTTGACAGGTTTCAATATCTACTTCTTCATAAATACTCTGGAAATATCCTATTGAAACAGCAGAAGGATTCCAACGATAGGTTCGGATGGTATTTGGAGATTTTCCTTCTGAAATATGAGTTAAAATAGCTTCATCAATTGCCATATTAGTGGCACAGTCATTTGTTTCTAAATCAAGTACTCTCCATGCTGCCACTTCATTCACCCATCATATTTAATTCTCTTTTAACAGTTGCAATATGTTCTTCTGTTAACTTATAAGGATAATTATAGAAAGGGCCTCTTGGCGATTCATTATAAAAAGGTCTATTGCAAGAAGGACATCCTGAAGTACGGAAAGGATTTCCTGAGTCGATTATTGCATTAAGTTCTTCTTTTGTTACCCCATAATCAAGCAAAATCCCATCATTAGAAAACTTCATTTGTTCAAACCTCGTTTTATTATTGATTATTAAATGTCTGATCAATTGAATTCGCCGATAAACAGTTATTGATGGCTGTGCACGATTTTCTAATGCTGTTCCTTTAATTGGTGTAAATGTAAAGAGCCCAGGTAGAATATTCAAGTCAAAAAGTCTTTGAATAAGTTGTGCGACATCTTTTTCGCTTTCTCCAAGACCAACAATGATATGTGTACTTACTTTTCCTTTTCCAAAAATCTCTAAAGCTTCAATTAAAAGTTCAAAGGTACGATTCCAAGAGTAGGGACCTCCTACATCTTTTCCTTTTACTTTATTGAATATTGTTTCAGTTGCTGCGTCTAATGGAATTCCAATGCGCTCTACACCTAGTTCTTTTAGCGTAACCATTTGTTCCACATTTATTGGTTGACATGACAGGGAAATTGGAACTTTAGTGCTTTTTCGAATCTCCCTAATTAAATAGACAAGCGTCTGATAGAATTCTGGAAAATTTAAGGCTTGAATACATACTCTATGAATTTTTTTTTCTCGAACGGCCTTAGAAAGCCCTTTAATAACTTCTGTAGTCGAGTATATAGGCCAAACTACTCGTGAAAGCCGATCTAAGTCTGAAGTACTTTCTCTTGCTTGGGGGCAAAAAACACAGTTTGCACTACACCTTGAGGGGACATAAGTCATTAGATATGCAGTAGTTGGCGCAGCATCAAGCTTGGATCGAATAAACCCAAGAACAATTGCTGTACCTAAACTTACGCGTAGTTTGTTAGTTGTTTCTAGCATTTGAGTCTCCTAGTTTCTTAATTTGTAACAAGCATTGATTAATTGAGGATAAAAATATAAGTAAAGATGTGACATCCTCCCCATCCTTTTGGTTGGGGCTTCCAGCTTTCCATTGTAGTTCTCGCTCCCTCACGGGAGGCGACGCTTCGCCACAGTCACTACAGCTATGGGCTTACGGAAACTTACCAGGTTGCACACGCTGCTCACCCTTATCCTGCCCCTTCTTTATCTGCCTCCAGGATGCTATTGATCTTTTACCTGTCTGATCGACAGGTTAGCAAACTGCACACACGAAAGGGACTTTCTTGACACTGGATAAGACCTCATGCACGGGCTTCCTTACGTTTAGCCCTGTCACTTGCTGACTGGTCGCTTACAGGAGGATATGCCTCCACCCAGTCGGGCATTACGGATACAATCGCGGTACCACATATAGAGGTTCTAAAAAACTATAAAAAGCCATCGGCTGTCATCCCCTCCCTCTTGGAAGGAGACTTTCCGCCGATAAAGATTTAAATTTTAATTGCTCTTATATCAGCATCAGCATTTAACAATTTAAGCTTAAATATTTGCGCATGGGGGGATTTGCGAAATGGAAGAGAAAACAAAAATAGCAGTCTCCGGAGTACTCTTGCAAATAAAAGATCTTCTTCAAACTTTGACTGAGGAATTGAACAATGCAATGTTGAGACTAGAGAGAATAACCAAAGAAGTCGAAGATATTGCTGGAAAAAAAATTAAAGATCAAGAGTACGTAGTTTGATTCACACGACCTTCATTGTTCTGATAACTTTCATCAATTCCCATTAGAGTTTTTTATAGATTTCTTTTAGATTATTTCACGTCTAAAAAGAGAATGAAAAGTACAGCTATAAATGCAGAAAGAGACATAGCCCAAAATGAAGCATAATAGGCACCAGTGATGTCTTTAAGATATCCCACAATAGGAACAACTAGTACCGAAATGGCTGTACATGTTGAAATGATTCCAAAAGCAAAACTAACATTTTTTTCCTCGGTGAGTTCTTTAGGATATGCATAAATAGGTGTGGGCGTCATAGCTGCAAAAATGCCTAAAATAATTAACATAATTGGAATATAAATCACTTCAGTCAACGGAAAAACTAAAAGAAAAAGTGCAAAACCAATATTACCGAGAACAACAAATATCCTTCGGCCATATTTTTGAATTAGCCAACCGATTGTTGGACCCACAGGAAGTGCACTTGCCATATATAAACTCATTATAACACCTGCTAACGATAAAGAAAAACCTTTTTCGCTAGTTAAGAATGTAGGACCATAGGTGACAAGAGATGAGGTTGTAAAGTTAAAACAAAACCATGCCAAAGCAACTAGCCAGATTTTTTTATCATAAAGGACTCCCTTATGAAATTTAATTGGCACACTATTCTTTTTAAGGGATCTTCGTTCTTTTAGCAAAAACAAGTTTAGAAACAATATAATAGTAATAACAACCACTCCTAATAGAAGCCAAGTTCTCCATCCTCCAAAAATTTCACTGATTCTTGCTCCAATTGCAAGAACGAGGAGAACAGAGACGGGTATTGTTAAAGCGAATATTCCCATAGCTTTACCTTGTTCCTTCTGATTGAACCACATCGGTATGAGTGATGACGCTGTGACAAACACCAGTGTTCCGCCTATACCTCCCACTAGTCTTCCGATTAACAAAATCGCAAAATTTGTTGAAAACACGTTCATGAGAACCCCTATCAAGAGAAGTCCAAGTCCAAGTATTGTTATTTTCTTAACTCCAAATTTGACTATGATTAGAGCACCAGGAATAGAGATAATGATTGCTGGTATAGCAAAAAAAGTCATCAGTAATCCCGCCTCGGCAAGGGTAATAGAAAATTCAGCAACAATCAGTGGAAGTACAGGAGGGATCGAATTTAAAGCGAATCCGTATATGAACATTTGAAGAAATGACAAAAATAGAGCTATCCAGCGGTAGGATGGTTCGTTAGAATCCATGATATATAATCACCAAACTTGTTGTCTTCTACTTTTTCCAATAATCAGTTACTTTACGGGCTTAATATGAGTTATAGTCACTCCTTTTAAAGTTTCTGGGACGCGAAATTTGTTTATCCTTATTAAAAAAGTTTTTAAGAGTTGTTTTTTGTTGTTCTATTAGTAAGGTGAAAATATATGAACTGTTCTAATGGGATATTTCTTCGATATGTCAATGGAGAACAAAAACTTCAACTTGACAAACCTATCCTTTTGATGGGCTTACCTGGAATGGGAATGGTAGGAAAGATGACGGTAGCCTATCTTATCGAAGAGCTACTTGCAGAGGAAGTAGTTCGAATTTATAGTTCATTTTTTCCGAGTATCTGTTTCCTCGATAAAGGAGGTTTAGGAAGACTTACTCGTTGCGAGATTTACGCAGCAAACGACACAAAACCTAATTTTCTTCTATTCACAGGAGACTGCCAACCACTTTCATGCGGCATGGTACAGGTAATATCCACTGTTTTAGATGTCGCTCAAGAAACTAACGTGGATACAGTCATTGCAATTGGTGGTTTACGCACGCAAAATGGACCAGATGTTGCTACTTTTGTTTTTTCAGAAGAAGATGCTACATTTCTTGAAAAGTATAAGTTAGAAATGTTGTCTTCAGGTCAAGTTACAGGCGCTGTTGGTGTTATGACGGCTCTTGCAGCTGAAAGGGGTATTAAGTCGTTCGGTATGTTAGGAAGACTCTATTCTGAGGCCCCAGTAGACCCGACTGCTGCTCAAAATGTGTTAAGAAAACTAGTAGACATTTATAAGCTTGACCTCGATCTTGATAAGTTTTCTGATATGATAGAAGAAGCACGAGAAAAAGAAGTTATACGAGAAAAACTTGTTGAGTCCATTAGAGAAAAAACTGATGAAGAAGAACGTTCATCTTGCTATTTTATCTAAATCTATTTATCTCACAAACATAGATTAATTATCAGTTCTTTTCTTTTTTTCATTGATCTGATCTATACAACGAATTAAAAACGGTATACAACTTCTCTGCCAATTTTTTTCCAATTCCTTTTACTTCCATGAAATCTTCTGGTTTTGCTGTCACCAAATTTTCAAATGTCTTGAATTGGACCAGTAATTTTCTTGCAAGTTCATCATTGATACTTGGGATACCTTTTAGTATGTAATTTTGTAACTCAGAGATCTCTGTTGGTGCTTTTGTCATACGAGTTGCAATGCGTTTAACTTTATCGCTTTTTTCGCGTCGAGTGATCGTTAAAAGAAGTTTAACAGTATCTTTTGCATTTCGAGAGAAAATAACTGGTATATCGAAGTGTATAAACAGTGTAGCCAAAGTCTCTAGAAGGATTTTCCGATCTAAATCTTTGCTATCGTCATCCTCTAAGATAAATAGAGGCCTTAAAAATTGGTTTCTGAGCAACTTTGCATTATTAAAGAAATCACGCGTTTTGATTGATTCGTAAAACTCTTGAAATGTTTTAATGAAGCCTCCAATATCTTCCGAAACTATGAATTGAAATGGTTCTATAGATTTTACTTCTAGAATAATATTTCGTTCATTTAATTCATTGATAATGGTTTCTCTAACTGAAGAGTCAATCTTGATTACTAAGTCTTTTTCGTTTTTGGATTTAGATTCTGTGTTCAACATGGATTACTCCATAGCGAATATAGAGAAAAAGGCAAACAAATCCGAAAATGTTCTTGCAAATATAATATTCTTTCATTTAAAGATATCATAGTTTCTAATACTTCATTCATTTAGATTAATTAAATCACTGAAAATGTATTCATCTGAGTTATTACTTAATTTTGTCGGAATGAAAATCCAATATCCTTGTAGGAAAATGACTTAGTAGAAAATTGTTGATCACGTACAAGTATAATCTGCGGACGTTTTTGCCAGAAGTTTAAATTACTGAAAAAGTAATAAAACTCTTAAAAAGGCATTTAGTGAAACCAGCAATGAAAGAAACCGAAGTATACCAAAACGAAGCTGAATTCAGTGTAAAAGCTAAAAGATATGTTTATGCCGCAAAATGTTTTAATTACTTAGCAAAACTTTTTTTAGAAAACAATAACGTTGATATGGCTGCGCAATACTTCGTTAAGGGAGCTGAACTATGGTTATCTTTGGAAAATTTCTATGAAGCAGGTCAAATGTATCGTCAAGCCGCTAAATTATCAAATCATCATATGCATCTTGTAAATAATGCACTCTCCTGTTTTTATGAAGCATTAACCACTTTCACAAACAATGCAAATTATTTCAAAGCAGGTCTTTGTGCAAAATATATAGCGTCCTGTTTCAATTCACTTGATCAAAAGGAGAAGCAATTTGAACATTTAAAACTAGCGGCTGAGTTATTTGTAAGCTCTGGAATGGAATATTTGAAATTAAAACAATATGACAAAGCAATTAATTCTTTCGAGTATGCAGTAAGATGTTATGACTATTTAGGATTAGATTTACAGTCAGAACAAATTAAAAGTAAGATTCATAAGTATAAAAACAATTTACATTTATATAAAGGAAAAAAAAATGAAAAAATGCAATTTAATGCCTCAAATAATACTCTTATGTCCACAAGAAAAACTTGTTCACAAAAAAATTCTAAATTTTGAAAAATCATGTTCGGTGATGTCTATATGGTCAAAGCAATAACTTTTGGACAAGTTATTTATCTAGGTTCTCAAGTAAATATCCCTTCTGAATTTTTGCAATTAATTGGCCCTCAAACTCGGAAAAATGCTGTAATCATCTATTCCCCTTCAAGTGACCTCCTCAGAATTTTTTTCACTAATATTTCAGATATCTATAAAGTTGAGGCAAAAATAGCTAGCCTAAGTCATGAATTTTTAAGCAGTTTAGGTAGTTTTTTAGGAGCACATGAAATCACTCCTCTTTACACAACTGGCTTATGCGAGAATGAATGCCTTTATGAGGGGTATTTTGAAATAGATCCCCTCAAGATGCCGTTAGAAGAATTCAAAAAATATTTTTCAAATATACCGGGTATATCTGATGTAAAAATAGTTCATTTCAAAATATAAGTGTTCAATTTGGTATTTAAGTTAAGTAAAGATCATTTATCAATTATAAAATGGATTAAACTCGTAGAAATATACTGAAACAGTTAATTTACACCGAATGAATGAAAAAATGGTTGATTATCGATGGTGCAGGCGCAATATTTTGACTCAGAGGATGAGGCACATTACCTCCTAAAAATTGTCTTGTTAGGAGACCCTGCAGTTGGAAAAACCAGCTTAGTAAAAAGATACGTCGATAATATGTTTAGGATGGATTATATGATGACGATAGGCACAGATATTCGCACCAAAATGATTAGCATCAACAATGCGCTAGTAAAACTAGTCATTTGGGATCTTGGTGGTCAACCATTGTTTCAAGATGTTCGGGCCACATACTGTAAGGGTGCCAACGGTGCTGTCCTTGCTTTCGACCTTACTCGCCAAAAAACCCTGACGAATCTACATGGATGGGCTGAGACAGTTTGGCGATTTGTTGGAAAAGTACCAATTGCGGTTGTTGGAAACAAAGCCGATTTAAAAAGTATTCGTGAGACATCAATAGAGCGAGCTTTAGATTTTGCTCGTCTTACAGGTTCAAAAATCTTTGAAACTTCAGCTAAAACTGGCGAAGGGGTAGATAAAATATTTGAATATCTTACCCAGACGATCCTCAGCGATCTACAGTAATTATGTTTCGTCCATTTACTTTGTCATTTAGCAATAAATTTGCGTATAGAAATCTCTTTTTGAAAACTAAAATTCGAATAACTTTAATAGTGACCTGAATGCAATTTCTCCTTGATTGGTCAAAGAAAACTTATTTTCATTTCGTTTTACTTGAATCAAGCCTGCAGCTTTCATGGCATTAAGCTTTGCTCGGATTACTTTTTTTGGGAGACCTATAATCTGTAGACCGTCAATATCATTGGGTGTTATACCGAGCATACATAAGAGATTAGCACCAGATTCACCTAGCAAAGCAAAAAGGGTTTCAGTATCGATGTCAGAATTGTCTCCATTTGATTTCGTTTTGATCCCTCAGTCATAAACTGATGTAACTAAGAAATTAATTATTTCCTTGCATATAAAATTTTGCAATCAAAAAAAAAGGTTTAAATGATTTTGGTAACACTTGTGTCAAGCTTTGTGTATTATTCAGGTTTTGAGAATTGTGACTACCGGTGAACTACCACTCTACAAGTAGGGTGGCTTCCTGAATCATCCATTCCCCAATGGGACATGTTAAACAGGCTCTACGGGCAGTCCCTGCCCTGGTGATGATGATAAGCGTGAAGTTCCATAATGATTTGAGCGGTGTAACACCGTGATGGCAGAATTATGATCTCTGGCTAACACCAGTCCACAGTAAGGACACTTGTGGATGCGGGTTGCCAATGTTTTTGGTACTAGTTTACCACACCTACTACATAGTTGTGTGGTATTATAGGCACTCACATATTCTACCAGAGTACCAGCTTCCTCCGCTTTGTATTCGGTAAAGCACATGAGTTGCCTCCATCCGGCGTCACTAATCGATTTGGATAGATGCGGATTCTTCACCAGGTTGGTGATTGTAAGCTGCTCATAGACAATCAGGTCATAGGCATCGACTAATTTCCTACTGAGCTTGTGATGGAAGTCTTTCCGTTGGTTGCGGATCTTTCTGTGTAGCCGTGCCACCTTCCTGTTCTGTTTGTGACGGTTACTTGAGCCCTTAAGCTTCCGGTCTTTCCTTCGCTGTTCTTTGGCTAATTGCTTCTACGAATGTCTTAACCAGCTCGGGTTAGCGATGATGTCTCCGCTATTACAAGTGATTAAACTCTTCAGCCCGACATCTATACCTACTGCATTCTGTATGTCTCTCTGAGACTCAGGATCAGGATTAGGCAGTGCTACTGCAAAACAGGCATACCAGTGTTCAACATCGCGTTTAATGGTACAGGTCTTGACCTCGCCTTCAGATGGGATAGGTCGGTGGAGTTTGATCGTAATCGCTCCGATTTTCGAGAGTCGGAGTTTCTGGTGGTGGTAATCAAGGGCGAACCCACTTTGTGGGTAAGTGAAGGAATCATAGCGGTATTGCCCTTTAAATCGTGGATATCCTGCCTTTTCGCCCTTTTTAATGCGTCGAAAAAAGTGCTTGAAGGTCTTATCCAGGCGTCTCAGCACGTCTTGCAGTACCTGTGAATGAACGCTTTTTAAAGAGGGATTGGTCTTTTTAGTGTCTTTTAGTTGGTTGGCTTGCTCATAATACGTGACTGATTGTTGCTGAGTTTCCCAGGCTTCTTTTCGTTCTGCCAAAGAGTTGTTATACAACAGACGGCAAGTAGTAAGCCATTGAGTTAGAATAGTTGCCTGTGGTGTGGTGGGATACAAGCGAAATTGGTAGGTGCGTTTCATCACAACTCATCCTCTGTTCCCTTGACCGCCATATTATTAACTATAGTTAGTATCCGCAAACTGCTATTTAAACTGGGGGACACTACCGTGAAAGTGAAACCAGTAAAAACACGCAATTCATCCTTCCCCCCAACAAGTTAGGGGGTCTTCTTGCGACTACCGATAAGTTAATTTTCTTTAATGCTAAACATAATTAAGTGAATCTACACCTCAATGTACAGTCTTTATTAGGTAACAAATGAACAGAAAAAAAGTGATAACATTAAATAAAAGAGAAATAGGCAATCTGGAGCAATAGTCTTGGTATTAAAGGTTATTTTTCGAAGAAAAATAGCAGCTCTTGTAGTTATAGCACTTATTCTCGGTATAGGAATAGGATCTTTTATTGTTTATTCAGATTTTATTAAATCAGAGAATTCAATTAAAATTGGGTACCTTCGTGGAGATTTGCATCAATTGTCATTTTTTGTAGCTTCGGAAAGAGAATTGTATAAAGAAGAGGGTTTAGACATCGCCCCATCATTTTTCAGTAATGGCGTAGAGGAAATGGACGCTTTCACTTCAGGATCAATAGATATCGGCTATCTAGGTATTGCACCTGCAATATTGAAACGGATAAATGCTGAGACTAACATAAAAATTATAGCTGCTGTAAACTACGATGGATCTGCCATCATTGCACCTGTATATTCATCGCTCTATTCGATATCTGATTTAAAGGGGAAGACGATTGCAATCCCAGGATATGGAACAGTTCAGAATATATTACTTAATATGGCATTAGAACAATCTGGAATAAACATAAACGAAGTAAATATGACTCAAATAGGTCCTTGGAATATGCAGGTAACACTAGAGCATAGAGATGTTGATGCATTTATTGCGTGGGAGCCTTATCCAGCTAAAGCAGTTGAAGAAGGAAGTGGTAAGTATCTAGTGAAAAGTAGTGAAATCTGGAAAAATCATCCATGCTGTGTTCTTGCTGTTCAAGAAGATTTTCTAAGAGACCATCGCGATATTGTTGAAAAAATTGTTAAAATACATATAAATGCAACAAATTGGATTAAAGCAAACCCAAGTGAAGCCGCTTCTATTGGTGCGCAATGGACTGGAGTAGATCAGGAAGTTGTTGTTTTAGCCATGAAAAATATCGAATATAATTACTA
Organism: Promethearchaeota archaeon; assembly: GCA_048940375.1. GTDB lineage: Archaea > Asgardarchaeota > Sifarchaeia > Borrarchaeales > Borrarchaeaceae > Borrarchaeum. The sequence goes on from JBHLOP010000013.1 coordinate 12,161, forward strand.
CCCTGACAAAAAAAGCATGAAAATATACTTAGAGAAACTTATACAGTATGGCTACGTTGATAGTACGCAAGTAGAGGACGTAGATCTTTTTATGGATTCATTCATTGATACAAGTATCATTGAGCAACTTTAAATTACCCCCTAACTTTATAGAGACTTTTTTCATTGATATCAGACACTGCAAATCGTCTAATTACATAATGAGCTTTTTTCTAATTAAAAAAATATAAAAAATTGCGTTATTCATCTTAGATTAAGAGTGTTGATAATGAACTTCTTTCGTTTCGAACGAGCAATTTATGATCTAAGCTCAATTGCAATTGTAGTGATTTTCTGGCAAATTGTTTCGTTCATCCTTCATATCGCATATATACCGTCTCCAATTGCAGTTGGTATAGCATTTGTACGTCTATCCGTAGAAGGAGATATCTTTGGCTATACATTGCTAAATCATAGCGTTGCAAGCCTAATTAGAATTGCTATTGGTCTATTTTTTGCGGTAATTATTGGTATTCCTTTAGGCATATTAATAGGGCTCTCGGAAAGAGCCTCTCATTTTGTTTCTCCTATTGTAGAAGTAATAAGACCTATTTCCCCTATTGCATGGATCCCATTTTCAATTATTTTATTTGGTATCGGTCTTTCTAGTCATGCATTCATTATTTATTTGGGTGCATTTTTCCCCATTCTTCTAAATACTTATGCTAGCATGAAAGGAACGTCTCAGACTTTCTTAGAAGTTGCAAAAAGTATGGGTGCTTCAAAACTACAAACAATTCGCTATGTTATCCTCCCAGGATCGCTACCAGATATCATTACAGGATTTCGCATTGGTTTAGGCGTTGGCTGGATGTGTCTAATCGCTAGCGAGATGGTTGGACAATATCCCCCTCTTGGACTGGGATTTCTTGTACTATTTATGGCAGAAATAGGACGATATCCCTCTATGATTGCAGGAATGCTAACAATTGGATTCTTTGGAATTCTTCTCAATTACATAATTCTTTTCTTGGAAATGAAATTGTTTAAGTGGCGAGACAAAATTGAAGTCTATTAAAATCCAAGTTCAAGGCCTATCAAAAACGTTTCAGTCGTTAGAAATACTTCAGGATATTTCTTTCAGTATATTTGAAGAAGAAATCGTGTGCCTTGTTGGGCCTACTGGTTGTGGAAAAACTACACTTACTCGTATAATGGCTTGTCTGGAGAAACCAGATTCGGGGCAAATATTACTTGATGGTAAAGAAATATCAGTACCCACAAATAAGATCGGATATGTACCTCAAGGTGAATCTTTGTTGCCTTGGCGCAATGTTTTCGAAAACATTTCTTTGGGTCTTGAAATTTCAAAAGAGGTTCCGCAAAATCATGAAGAACGAATTTATGATCTTTGTCGATGGATAGGATTAACTGGTTTTGAAAAAACGTATCCAAAGGAATTAAGTGGTGGAATGAAACAAAAAGTTGCCTTTGCAAGAACTTTAATTGTAGATCCTGGTATCCTCCTTTTGGATGAACCATTTGTTGCCTTAGATGCACAAACGCGTAATTATATGCAATCAGAATTACTTAGAATCAATAAAAAATTCAAAAAAACGATTTTTTTTGTAACACACAATATAGATGAGTCTGTTTTTTTGGCAAATCGCGTTATTGTTCTTTCAAAGAGACCTGCGTACATTAAAAAGATTGTAACAATACCGTTAGAGTATCCTCGAGAAAGAACTAGCCTAGAATTCAATAATATTCGGAAAGAGATTTTAAATTCACTTGATTTTATTCCATTACAAGGTCATTAAATCCTGTTTTTTAAATCAATAGAAAGCACATCTCATAGGATGGGTTGTGTTTACATGAGTTTATTTTAGTGATTATTTCTATAGAAACGCATAAATTCCTGAAAAACTTATATATTAGTCCAATCTCACAAAAACAAAAATGGTCTTCGCTTGTACAAATAAGCAAATCGCTAACAATAGATTTTCTTATTCGCTTTAGCTGTTTTATCAGGAGATACTCAAATGAGTGAAGATGAAGTTAAGTGTCCAAAATGTGGCGGATCGGTTATCATTCGCAAGATTTCTTTGAATAAAGTTCAAATTTCCTGTGAAATATGTGGATATACATGGGTCGAATAAACTACCTCACACTAAAGCAGTGAGGCTTGTAACTGTACTTGGTCTCAGTCCTCTACCTACAACAGCTAGAGTTTCAACTTCATCACACGCTAACTCATGGGGGCGTTTACCAGACCCCAGCTCGGTAATCCTCATCTAGAGTCGGGCTCTACCAATGTACTGTCCATCACTCTTAAGGTCATTAACCGTTTCCACTTCTCCGAGAGGGCGTCTTGAGACCACATACCTCTATCCCAGAGCATATATATAAAAAAGGAGAGACCCTAGTACAATTGAAACATACATTTAATTCCTCCCCACCCTAAAGGTCAGGGGCTTCATTGAGGGGGATCAGTGATATTTTTTCTCTCTTTAGTTTGCTTTTCCAAAACCAGCAATTTATGTAGTCTTTT
>JBHLOP010000013.1:14790-17965 GCA_048940375.1 Promethearchaeota archaeon
GTAAATTTCTCCGCAAACGTGTGCATTGACTTTTTCTGGACATTTATTTTACAGAAAAATAGCAAGAGGCTTATAGATTCGGTGAAAATTTCATAAGTGGTAAAATACACGCTTATGCACACGAAAAAAAAAATGTACTGAATAGCTCTCAAAAAACTTAAGTTTAGAAAAAAAGCACACCTATTACTCTTTATAATGAGGCTTTGTTTGATTCATTCTTTGAGGATCACTCGGCAATCCACAGCAATTACTTCCTTTTCATTTGCGAAGAGAGGGTTTATGTCAATTTCTCGAATTATAGGTAACTGTTGCTTGGCTTTGTCGTCTTGTTCCCAAGATACATTCATTATTAGCTCTGATACCAGAAGTAAGGTTTTGACTATTGCATCCTTATTAACTGGAGGTTTCCCTCGTATTCCCTCTAAGATCTTTTTAGCTTTAATTTCATCAATCATCATTCGGGCATCATATTCGGTGATTGGAATTACACGAAAGCTCACATCTTTTAGGACTTCGACGAAAATACCGCCAAGCCCAGTCATAACAAGTGGGCCAAAAGTGGGGTCTATAGTTGTTCCAATGATGATCTCAACACCTTCTGCCATTTCTTCAACCATGATGCCTTCCATATACGCTCCGGGGGCTTTTTCATTAATTCTTGCTATTATTTCATCAAAGGTTTGCGCTGCTTCTTTAGGCGTGGGTATACCTACAACCACACCACCCATATCTGTCTTGTGAAGTAATTTTGGATCTGTACTCACAATTTTCATTACAACAGGGCAACCAATTTCATCAGCCAATTGTCGTGCATCTTCTGACGATCTTGCTACCCCAAATTTATTTACAGTGATTCCACTAGCCTTGAGGATGTCCTTACTTTCTGCGACATCTAAAATAGATCTATTTTCTCTTTTCACCTTTTCAATAATATCATTAACTTTATTGATGTCAATCATGTTTTTAACTTCTTGCATGAGCATTCACCTTTACTAATCAATTTTGCATATGTTTGACTTAGTATTAGAATTTTTCTGCGAATCGGCGCAAGATTTTTCCTCTCTCATAACATGCAGCCATGGCTTGAACTGCAGTATGGGGAAATTGCACTTCTGGTATGCCATGATCATCAAGATAGTCTTCTCCATCAGCTATTTTTCCAGAACTCGCACCACCTATCCATGCTGCTGTAATTGGTTTATTGGTGGTTTCAACAAGTTCAACTATGGCTTTTGCTGTTTCAAGTGGCTCAGTCATGGCTTGTGCGGTGCATAGGATAACTATCCCATCGATATTTGGATCTTGAACACAGGCAGCTAGGGCTTCATAATATCGTTCGGTTTGTGCATCACCGATGAGGTCGATGGGATTCCTGCGAGGCCATGTTGCTGGCAAAACTTTGTCTAATGTTTCAATAGTTTGTTTTGACAAATGAGCTAACGTTAATCCTTCGTCTTGTAATGAATCAGCCGTCATTACACCTGGTCCTCCTGCATTAGTGATTATAGCAATTCTATTGCCCTGGGCTGGAGGCTGATACGCTAATGCACGGAGTTTAGCGAAGAATTCCTCAATGTAATGTGCTCTTTGAATTCCTATCTGCTCAAATGCTGCGACAAAGGCTTTATCACTTCCAGCTAAGGCCCCAGTATGTGAGGAGGCTGCAGCAGCGCCAGCTAAACTTCGTCCTGACTTAATAGCTACTATTGGAATTTTTGTAATGGATTGTAGGATTGAATCCATGAATTTTCGGCCATTCGGTATACTTTCGATATATAAACCTGCACTTTTTGTTTCTGGATCCTCAGCGAAATAGGAAATAAGATCCGCATCATCAATATCTGCCTTGTTTCCAGTGCTGACAAAATTAGAGAAACCAATCCCTTCTTCAAAACTGTAATCTAATATTGCAGTTAACATCGCACCGCTTTGTGAAACGATCCCAATTGGTCCTTTATTTGGAAAATTGCTAGCAAAACTTGCATTTAATTTATTGGCAGTTCTCATTAGACCAAGACAATTTGGACCAAGAATTCTCATGGAATGATTTTCAACAATTGACATGATGTTATCTTGAAGCTGTTTGCCCTCTTCACCGAGTTCTCCAAAGCCAGCTGTAATGATGATCGCTGCTTTAACGCCTTTTTTAGCACTTTCTTGAACAACTGTGGGCACAATTCTTGGCGGGACACATATAATTGATAAATCAATTTCTACTTCTACTTGTGTGACACTTGGGTAACATGGTAGTCCGAGAATCTCAGTTGCGTTAGGATTAATTGGTAAGATTCTTCCCTCAAATCCAAAACTTAAAAGATTTGAAACAATCACATTACCAACAGCTCCTGAAGTCCTTGAAGCCCCAACAACTGCGATATTTCTTGGTTCAAATAATTTTCTAATTTGATCAATCATAATTTTATTAGACTGAAAACCAGAGAATCTTGTCAATATTCATCATCTCTTCTTATTGATGAAAACAATATCTCTTCTTATTAATGAGTTTATTGATGATATAGTATGACAGTGGTCTTTTGTAGTAATTATTTTTTATACCTCTCTTTCGTATAATTAAATATCAGTAATTTTGTCGAGTTCAATTGATTAGTTCTTAAAATTAATACAGGGGAGAATAATGGTAAGACCAAAAAAATACTTACTAGACGAAAACTATGAACTGACTCCAGATCTTGATTTGGAAAGTCTACCATTAGAAGCACTTCAATCAGTTTCTAAAAGAATTTCAACTAAATTACAGACAGCAGGAATAAACAACATTCCTGAACTTGCTAATGCGTCTTTAGAATTAAAAGTTAAAGGTGTTAGTCAAAAAGATATCAAAAAGGCTATTTCGTATGCGCAAGATGTTATGCAACATGCTAGTGAACCTGGTCTCCAAGAAGGTATAATGCCACTTGAGGAAATGTTAGATAAAAAACATGAAAAAACTCCTGTTAATGAAATTGCTGGTTTAGAACTAGAAGCTATTCAAGGACTTACTAAAACTGATGCTACAAAGATTAGAAAAGCAAATATTGCATCAACAATCCAAGAACTTGCTGTAGCGAAAAAGGAAGATCTAAAATCTGCTGGATTAACTAATTATAAAGCAGATAAAATTGTTGAATTTGCCACGATGGTTATGACCTATATAAAAGGAGAGCCAGTAGCAGAA
>JBHLOP010000013.1:18065-19444 GCA_048940375.1 Promethearchaeota archaeon
ATAAAAACTGTAGCAGAGAAAAAATTGAATATTCAAAATTTAGTAATCTATCTTGCTGTTATCGTATTTGCTATTATACTGACGCTATTATTTATTATAATGCTGCGTTAATGTCCATTGCATGGACATGAATTACGAATTCGATTATTTAATATAACTTGAAAACGCTGTATTCTCAGAATATATTAACTCTTAACAATTGACCTGAAGGTAAGTGGAGTTCATGTCAGCTAATGAAGTTTATCCTGAGGAATTAAAAAAGCTTTTAGAGCCCCTCGTGTCTAAAAGGGCAGAAAGATTTGAAAAACGATTAGAAAATATTCAAAGCAAGTCTACAGCTTATTTTCCAGCTTCAATCATAAACGACTACATTCAGGGCGTTAAAACCTATGAGGAAATAGTCAAACCAAGTATGCAGGCGTATCTAAGTGCTTTAACGTTATTATTACAAAAGGAATATATTCTTGAGGGAGTAGAAATCTATATCGCCTCGCTTGAGAAGAATGAGGGACTTTCAGGAGAGCTATTAGACAATGAATTCCAAAAAGCTTCATTCGCTTTAAACGCAGCTAATTCGCAACTAGTTGAAATTCTTGAGAACATGAAAACAACCCAAGAATTTGAGACTGTGCTTTTTGCATATAATTTTTTAAAGCAAGCATTACGTTATCACAAAGCTGCATGCCTTCATGACGGCAGCAATTTCATATTTCTCTTAAACTGCTTAGCTACAAAGAGTTTTGCAGAGGGTTTCATGGATTTTGGTGAAGTTTGTATTTCTATGAGAGATAAGAGGAAGGCAAACCTAGTTGGTGGTATGGATCCTTTAGATGAATTAGCGAAAACGATATTGAGGTCTGCAGTGGCTTCCTTTCGAACAATAAACTTTCAACACATAAATAACCCTGAAGAGCAAAATCTTTACGATCAGACGAAAATGTTGAGGTTATCACAGATGGAAAAAGCGTATGAAAAGCAAGAATACGTTTTGGCAATAACCATCGCCATTGATTTATTTTATGACATGGAATTTATCAAACATGCAGGCTTCAACATGCATCCACAATTTATGCAAAAAATCATTGAAGATAGGCGCATACAATTCGTTGAATTGATTAAAGAGACACGCAAGAGAGGACGTTTTGATGGTCTCTTGAGTATTTATTATTTAGAACAATGCTTCATGCCACCGACCACACCGAATTACCCAGCACATCTCATAGCCTCATTCAACACAACAAGGATGTTAATTGGAAGCATGGAACGAGATTTGAAGAGGCAGACAGATGTGTTAACGTATATGTGAGCTACCTCGTGCTAAAGCATCGAGGCTTCCTGCTTCACAGACGGACTCGATCCCCTTGACGGGTTACGGAGGT
>JBHLOP010000186.1:0-4515 GCA_048940375.1 Promethearchaeota archaeon
GGATCATCTGGCAAGCTTGTGTCCATTGCGTAAACGAATTTCATGTTTTTCATTACTAAACTCTCAACGGACTCAGCGCCTATTTCTTCAGCAAAACTAGAGATGGCTGACAAAAAACCAGTAATGAGGGTCTCATCTACTTCAATAGATCCATAATACCCATGAATCAGGCTTTCCCCTGTCTTTTTTAGTATATAGACATTATGAATCATCTGTGAGTCGCTTCCTCAGACCCCTCAAATTTATACTTTATAGGTTTTCATACATATAACTCTTTGGTTAATATTATGTTCGGTCATATTTATTAAGTTAATTCTTTTTGCACGCTAATCTTCTATGTCATTATAAGATACTGATTTATTCTTTAACTTCCGTTTTAAAGACGTTTGATACATATATAATCTAAATAGTCAATTAACTCTAACATATTGGAACCGTCTGCAAATATAAATAGCGATTTTAAAAATATCTTTTAAGCACGACGGGTATAACCTCTTTGAAGAACTGTTTAAGTTGTTGTCTTGTAGTAAGCGCGTGAGGAAACTCTTCAGTTAATGTGTCAATGAGGTCGTCGAGTAAGTGCTCTTTGATTTCTTCTGCTGATTTCATTCCCTTTTTTTCTTTTTTGGATGGTTTTTTCGTTAGTTCTTTCTTTAGTTCTCTATTTTCTTTTTCTAAATCTTTCAGCTTTTTATTTTCACTTTCAAGTTTCGCAATACGCTTTTTTAAATCCCCGTTTTCGTCGCTAACTGTGGCTGATACTTCAGAAGATTCTCTTCCCCAAACAACTGATATACGGCTTACGGTTTTTGATCCAAATTTATCAGGATTGTCCTTAATCAATTTTCCAATTATTTTTTTAAGTCCTGTACGTGATTTCGTTTTTGTTAGTTTTAACAGTTCGGAATATGAGAAGGGTTCACTAGGATGCTCTTGTAAAATTTTTATAAGCTGTTCTTCCACAATTTCACCTTCTAATTCAATTTTTACATATTTGTAACTAATTATTCGTGCTCTACTTTAGAATTTAGCTGTTTTATTTGTTTCTTAGTTTACGCGGATCATGGAAATAATTTCATGGTCCAAATACCTAAGGAGAGTTTTAGTGGGAATGAATGAAAGAAAAAGAGTAGATTATTGAAACAGAATCTAATTTTATCTAAGTTCAAAGACCCAAGAGATGAAATTTTTCAGTCCTGTGTAAAGATCTACCTTTGGATACCAATTCAGTATCGTTTTTGCCTTTGTAATGTTAGGGCATCGTCTTCTTGGGTCACCTTCTGGGAGCTTGGAGAAGACGAACTCTGAATCTGAGTTTATTTGTTCCTTGACTATTTTAGCTAGCTGGAGAACTGTCATTTCCTTATCATTTCCTATGTTGAAAACTTCCCCAGAAGCGCTATCTAAGATTGCAGCACGGAGAATGCCTTCAACTGTATCTGTGACATAACTAAAACTTCTCGTCTGAGATCCGTCACCGAAAACAGTAATTGGGTCGCTAACTAAAGCCTGGTTTACAAATCGAGGAACGACACGTCCATAAACTCCATCCGCACGTATTCTTGGACCATATGTATTGAAAATTCGTACGATTCGTGTATCAACTCCATATTGACGTTGATACGCTGTCATAAAAGCCTCACCAGCACGTTTTCCTTCTTCATAACAACTTCTTATTCCGGTACTAATGACACTTCCCGCGTATGTTTCTGAAGTTGGAACAAATCCTGGATCTGGGTCTCCATATGTTTCCGAAGTCGAAGTGAACAGAATTTTCGCATTAGATTGTTTTGCCAACTCAAGAGCATTCATTGTACCTATCGTGTTTGTACTTAATATCGCAATTGGATACTTTTCGAACTCCATAGGTGCTGCTCGACTTGCAAGATGAAGAATTACATTAAATTGATCCTTGATTTCTAAAATAGATGCGTCTACAATATCTTGTCTAATAAATGTGAAATGGTCTTCTTTTTGGTCAATTAAATCTTGAATATTTTCAACTCTTCCACTTGAGAGATTATCAACACAAACTACTGTTGCACCCATTTCAATTAGAACATCACAAATATAACTGCCAAGAAAGCCTGCGCCCCCTGTTATAAGAACATGAAATCCTTTATAGTCAATAGATGAACCTTTTAACGAGTCAATTATTGTTTTCACGTCTTTTTCTATCTGCACAATGTTCCCCACATGGATTCCATTATTGTTGTTACTGATTAAATAGAAACTCGCGTTACTATGATATAATGATACCGCACATAACAAACGGAGGTTTATGAACTTTGTTATACCATTTCGATGAAAGACATCATTTTTCTGACGATTTCCCGATTTTGTTTTTTTTACGCTACGTTTAATATAAGACCTTACTCAATTGCTTTCCAGATCTTCTCAAGTTCTTTAATTGTCTTCCAAACATTCTCTAATTCTTCAAATGCCTTCCCAGCTTGAGTTGTAGCTTTTGAAATAGCGTTTGAGATGGATTCTACCGCTTCTTCTATATTTTCTGCTAGAAAAGCTTTCTCTGCACTATTAACAAACTCTTTTACTGCTTTCATATAGGTAGATTCGGTCACATTCAAGCTAAGTGAGATCTCATTAAGTAATGCTTCCAAAAACCAGTTGATAACTTCTTTACCATCGATATTTTTAATTGGAAGACTTTTATATCTTAGAAGGATATTGGAGGCAATAATAAGAAGAGATTTAATTCTATCGCCGATGCTATAGTCAATTATATTCTCTTGGATTCTGCCCATTATTTTTCAACTCTTGATTTAATGCTTTGTTTGATAAGATAGTTTTAAATTATCTTAATATTTCCTTGTATATACAAAAAACCACGAGTTCTAGTAGATGGTGAGACACTGCAATGACTAAACCTGCTGGTGAGATAATCAAAGATGTTAAGAAACGCTATGATAAGGATAAAGAAAATTGGAGCATATTTAGTGGCAAAGACACCAAGTATGGTCATTATGATACGTTTATCGCACAACCACCACGACTTTGGCAGATAAAATCTGAACTTATCAATCCATTTCAAGCCATTGGTCTCGGTATTGGCCCCACACGCAATATCGATGAGGACATTCAACGTGCTGTAATGGAATTAGGCAAACCTATCAATTTTCAAGCATTATTTCCACAGCCTAAGGATAACAGTGCTATTTTCGTGAGAGGGGTCGAAAGATTTTCAACAACAGCGACAAATCGCTTAAAAAAAGAATATGATAATACACAAAACAAAGTGGACTCCAAATTAACTAAGGAACTTGAAGAACTGGTTAATAAGAAATATCCTTCCCGTAAAACAATGTATCTTTGAGATACACGAATTTTAAGGTTTCTACCTATCCTAGTTTTAATTCGTTGTCAAAAGCAACAAAAACATCCTCTTGAAGCTCGATTAAATCTATGCTTTCAAGAAGCCTTTTTGCCGAACTCTTAAACTCCTTAATTTTGTCATCCAATTCAGGTGTTTCATGCAAATGTGCAAGTTCCAGTAACGTAGAGATGCCCAGTTTTTGAAAACGCTTATTATATCTTCCTGCTTCTATAAGGCTAAAGTCTATTAGTTGATCTATAGGTAGCGCGATAGGTATTTTAATATCTAGAAGTTTGCTCGCGGCAACAAACGCGTGTTTATCCAAGTTATGCCATTCATCAACCAAAATAGTATAATCTCCATTAATTTTTATTGTAGCGAATTTATTCCGTGCCTGCGGCAATATGGAAATCTTAAAATGTGTGCACTCACATGCATAGCGCAGATATAATGTGCCTTTATATTCTTCCTTTGCAACCCATACGAGGTACCCTAAACTGGATTCACTTTCAATAAGTGCTCTAAAAAGATCGTCTGAGTACTTTGTAACGCTTATAATCCTCCGGGTCGCAATATCTTTCCATCGTTTATAGTCTATATAAACTCTAGAATACGGTATCATAACCCAGTTTTTTCTGGGAATTTTCCCTTCCAACTAAGATCCACACGCCCTACTTTTTAGTTTTAACATTTTGTTCTTTTTGTCAAGGCGCCATTTTGAAAAAATCATAAATTCAAAATTAGGTTGGTTTTTTCTATAACTGTTGGTTATATATATAACTTATAAACCGACTTTATATTATTACTCCAGAGATCTATACTAAGTTTTTTATCCGGAATCTTAAAACCATGGTGGGGATTCTTAGCAAAGTTAGTTAAAAGTGGGTGATTCTTATTAAAGCACCAATAATTGAAGTCCAAAATGTAGTTGCTTCTGGCGAATTCGATCAAAAAATTGACCTTCTCCATATTGCCGCTTCCCTAGACAGAGCGGAGTACAATCCTGAGAGCTTTCCAGGTTTAGTTTTGCGAGTTTCAGAGCCAAAAGCAGTATTTCTATTGTTTAGCACTGGCAAACTCGTCTGTACAGGCGGTAAGAGTAAGGAAGACGTTTATGCGGCAATAGAAACGCTTGTAAAAAAGTTAAGAAGTATTGATATTAACGTAAATAGCCCTCCGAA
>JBHLOP010000187.1:0-4500 GCA_048940375.1 Promethearchaeota archaeon
GGAAAGGGTCTATAAGCTCTAATTTTAACTGAACCGATCTTTTTTCCATTCTCACGCATCTTATCTACTGCTAATTCGGCCTGATCTGCTAACATTCCAGCCGAAACGAAAACTGCATCGGCATCTTCACATAGATAAGGTTTAATAAGTCCACCATGATATCTGCCGAATTTCTTTCGAAACTTTTCGGTCACTTCAACGATCTTACTTTTTGCACGCTCTTGTGCCTGCCTTACCTTGTATTTATACTCCATAAAACTCTTTTCCGGAAAAATAAGGCTGTTAAAAGTCATGGGATTTTCAACGTCAAGGTAGACATTGGGCTTTCCAGTAAGAAATTCATCCACTTTAAATTGATCAGCAACTTCTACTCGTGCCGATTTATGGCTTAGATTGAATCCATCGATGCATACCATTGTAGGGATATGGATCGAACTATCCTCCGAAATCTCATACGCCTGAATCACGGTGTCTAATACATCTTGTTGATTGGAGGCGAACAAAATATTCCAACCGGACATCGACACAGACACTGCATCCTGATGGTCGCTCCAAATGCTCCAAGGCGGTCCGATTGCCCGATTGACAAGTACCATAACAATTGGAACGCGCTGTCCGGCAGCCCAGTGTACCATCTCATCCATATACAAGAGGCCTTGACTGCTTGTTGCTGTAAAAGTTCTACTACCAGCCATAGCTGCCCCAATAAGTGCAGCAAGAGCCGTATGTTCACCCTCAACTCTAATAAAATCCGCTTTGAGGCTACCATCCGCAATAAACGAAAAAATCGTTTCTACTATTTCAGATTGAGGTGTGATTGGGTAAGCGGCAACAACTTCTACTCTTGACAGTCTAACTGCCTCAGCTGCAGCCCTGTTCCCGCTAAGAATCTTTTTCATCGTTTTACCTCCACCATTTCTATGGCATCTTGTTTGCATTCTTCTGCGCAGATACCACAGCCTTTGCAGTATTTTAAATCAATTTGGGGGATGTCTTCTTTTCCCTTTGTCCAAATAATACAATTATCAGGACAGTAAATAAAACAGGTTCCACAATTATTACAAAGCTCTTCTTTAATTTTTGGCTGAATTAAGGCCCATAAACCTGTTTGCCCACCTATTCCCTCAGTTGGAAAGCATAATGCTATTTCATCTAATTCATTAACAGATGTACGGTCCATTTTAGTTATTGTAGCATCCATTCCTTTTTCTGAGGATTTCATTACTTGAGCTTTGTCATATGCAGCAATGGCAGCTTGTTTATTGATATCGCCTATGCGTCCTTTCCATTTGTTTGTAACTACTTTGATAAAAGTTTCAAGTGACACAAGGCCTGTTATATTAAAGAGTGCTGCGACTGTTGGCACATTTGGTCGAATTTCTTCAAAAGTCGGTGCCCTCCCAAATGCTTCAGCAAAGACTTCACTAAAAATCCCTGAAGCGTCAACCGTAGCAACGTTGAAATACTTTAGTTTCCCATTTACCTCTACTATTTCTTCTGGGCTTTTAGGTGTATTAAACAGAACAATTCCATCTTCTCTCAATCCATTCAAAAGTTGCTCCTTTCCAACTGACGCTGGATCGAAGACGACGAGTACGTCCTTCCCGACCAACATCTCATAATTTTTAGTCCTTTTTGGGTCATTATACAGCCCTACAAAACAAGATATTGGTTTGCCGCGACGTTCGGCGCCAGGTGAGTATACCCCAGTGAGATGCCAATTTGAATCAGCCAAACCTTCTAAGAAAAGTGTAGATCCTGTGACTACTCCTTGTCCCCCTATGCCTGTGAAAAAGAACTCGTTATTTTCTTGTAATTTCTCTTTAAGTGATCCAAACGTGCCTTCCAATTTATAGATCGCCCCGTTTTAATCGGTGCTTTTAGTTCTAAGATTTTGAAATGTTATGTGTTTAGAAAATATAAATCTTAAGTAAGTTATGTGCAAAAAAAATTGCTTATCCTGAAATAATGAAATAACTCATATAACATGCTGAAAGTCGTTTTGAAACGTAATTCCTTCCTTTTTCGTAATTTTGCGAAGTTATCTACACAATTCCACAGTTTTATAAATAAATGAAGAGTCTTTATAATTACTTGATTTTAAGAGGTCTGAGAGTTGACAAAGATCTTAGCGAAACTCAGCACTTCGGAAACAAAATATGTTGCTGAGCAAGTGTTCGATAAAGTAGTGGGGCGTAAGAGGGAGATTATACTGATATTAAGCGCTCTACTAGCTGGCAAGCCTATATTGCTTGAAGGTCCGCCAGGAGTAAGCAAGACAACAATTCTTAGAACTCTTTCCGATGTTTTAGAGGTTCCTTTTTACTTTGTTGAAGGCAATGAAGATCTTACAGCCTCAAAATTAATTGGCTATTTTGATCCAGCAATGGTACTACAAACTGGATACATTCCAGAAAATTTCAGAGAAGGTGCTCTTGCTCAAGCTATGAGGAATGGAGGCATACTTTACATCGAAGAAATAAATCGCGCTCCTCCAGATGCACTCAACAGTCTAGTTGTGGCACTTTCTGAGCGACAAATTCATGTTCCGCGATTCGGAAGGATAAATGCTGATGAAGATTTCCGAATTGTTGCTGCTATGAACCCTTATGATGATATAGGGGTTCAAAGAATTAGTCGTGCTATTCTAGATCGATTCACAAGACTAAAACTGGACTATCAATCTAAGGAAGAAGAATTGGAAATCGTGCGAGTGAACACAGGTAGTGATAATGAGTTATTAATCGAATTAGGAGTAGAAATAGGTATTCAGACACGAACTCATCCAGATTTACATCTAGGCGCAAGTGTGAGGGGCGCAATAGATTTTGCAGAAATTTGTACAGAAAAATCAGCACTTAAGAATCATCATCTCAGCAATGAAGACATTATTAACTGTGCTTGTCTGACATTTACAAGCAAAATATGGCTTTCGGCGACTTCAGAAAAAACTGAAGAAGAAATCATTCGAGAAATTGTTCAAGGACTGATTAAGCAGAAAGAAGAAGAATTGAAGGAAGAATTTGAAAAAGAACAAAAAACTGAAACACCATCTGAACCTTCCTCTTCCACATCAGAAACCGATACATGGATTCCAGAAGGTGATGCGATTCAACAAGAGATTGAAGCAGCTATCCAAAATGCAGATACCAAAGCATTACTACAATTTCTTCTTTCAAAAAGATCCTTAAAACGTAAGTTAGGCGATGATCTGTCTGAGATAACAAACCAGTCGTTTAATGAAATCTTCAACAGACCTGAAGCACCAGAACTATACAGTCTGTTAAGAAAAACCCTTAACCGTGAGCGTGAATTGCTAGCCAGAAAATTATCGACGCGTATAATCCTTTCACGAGCACAAATGGTTGCGCCATATGGCCAGAGAAACGGAAAATTTCATCCGTCTCGGTTTGATGGAGAATGCCAAATTGATTTACATCGTACCTTGGAAAGATTTGTGGAAAATAAGCCCTCATTTAAAATCGATGATATTCTAGTCCGTAAAAGAAAACGAGTCAAACGCACTTACGTCCTCCTTTTAGATGCGTCAGAATCGATGTATGAACGAAAAATTGGTTTAGCTGCATTAGCAGCGTCAGTTCTGGCATACAGTTTATTTAGAAAGGATGATTATTACTCAATAATTGCTTTCCACTCGAAACCATTTTTAGTTAAGCCTATAAACCAAAACCTGGCCGTTGAACAAGTTGTTAACGATGTACTAACTATTGAAGCTGGATATCTGACAAATATTGCTTCAGCATTGCAAATGGGTATAGACGAAACAGCTAAAGTAAAATATACCCAGCGCGAAGCATTTCTATTGACAGATGCTGTCTGGACTGAAGGGAGGGATCCCCGTCCGATCGCTCAGGCTGGATTATTTGATAGGATCAATGTTCTTCTCGCAATGGATGGTGATCCTGAGTTTGCTGATGAGTTGGCTTATAATGGTAACGTTTATCCAATAGATACTTGGCAGGACATTGTTTCAGCAATAAATAAAGCTTTAGCGCCCAGTTGTTAATGACATGTGTGAGCTACCTCGTGCGAAAGCATTGAGGCTTCCTGCTTCTACGACAGACTCGATCCCCTTGCGGGTTACGGAGGTCTTATCTCCACAGGCTTAAAATCCCTACGCCCCGTAGGTACTGCTAACGATCGTGAGGCAATCGGAGTATGCACCTTGTCTGCAAGTGTGCGTATTATCCCTCCAATAGCCATTGATATCTTCGTCACACCACCTATATAATATTAGGGAGATCCCTCTATAAGTGATGAAAGTGAACTCATAATCACTTACGCAATTCATCACCACGCTGAAGAAGTGGTGCTTTCTTGCTTCGTTACTCGTAATCTTTTGCTGATTATTTTTAAGATCAAAAAAAGGCACTAGAAAAAATTGGTTAATTAATTTAGATCTATTTTTTCAAACCTATTCTTCTATAAGTCACTCCTGCATTGAGAAATGTTTCAGCATCCACAGTTTTTCGTCCATCA
>JBHLOP010000188.1:0-4488 GCA_048940375.1 Promethearchaeota archaeon
ATATTTAATTATAATGATCGTTCATTACAATTCTTTCCCAGGACATCATTTGGTAAATTTTGGGAACAAAAGATGGAAACTTTTAATAAGTTGAAGAATGTAATGCGCTTTTGTTGTCAGAATAATTTGCTATCATTGTTAGTATTCAACGACATTTCTTGTGTGTTGAATCTAGTTTCAGGAGGTATCAACCTTGGTAACGATCGTAGAAATCATCATAAGCTTAGTGCAAATCTTAATTTTTCCAGGCTTGTTTTTCTTAGGAACACTCAGCCTGACATACGCTTGGATTGACAGGAAATTCTTCGCAAAACTACAAAACCGCATTGGACCGTTGTATACAGGTTGGAGAGGTATTTTTCAACCCCTCGCTGATTTCATTAAACTCTTAGCAAAAGAAGATATTGTTCCAGATGGCGTCGATAAAAAAATGTTTAATATCACGCCGATTCTTGCGTTAGCAGTAATACTCACGTCGCTCTTCTTCTTACCAATCTATCAATTCAGTGGCATAGCTAGTTTTACAGGTGATCTTATCTTTGTTCTCTTTCTTATGACAGCATTTGTAATTATCAAGCTTCTGGCAGGGTGGTTCTCAACAAATCGCTTTAGTCTAATAGGGACAGAACGATCAGCAATTCAGTTATTAGGTTATGAAATACCTATTCTTGTTGCCGCTATTACACCCGCAATATTAACACAATCACTTACAATCTCAGAAATCGTAGCTGTTCAAGCAGCGGGATATGTTGCTGGTGATTTTCTTCTTGGTTTTACACGATGGGCGGTCTTTGGACCTGCTGCGATTGCATTAGGCATTTTCATTGCATGCTCAATCGCTGAGTTAGAAAAGGTGCCTTTCGATATCCCAGAAGCAGAAACTGAGATTGTCGCAGGATGGTATACAGAGTTCTCTGGAAAAAAATACGGTATGTTTATCTTTTCCGTGCAGTTAGAAATGGTATTTCTCGCTGGCCTAGCTACTGCGCTATTCCTTGGCGGACCTAGCGGCCCGATTCCAGTAGCAGGATCCTTAGGAGTTATTACCCCATGGGTGGTGGGGTTGCTTCAAACGATATACTTTATAATCAAAACGGTGATATTTGTTCTGGTGATTGCGTTCATTAGAGCAATATTCGCAAGAGTGAGAATAGACCAGATGGTAAATATCAGTTGGCGCATTTTCTTGCCGCTTGCGTTGCTCTCTGTACTCCTTGTTATATTGATCGGACCACTATATCTGTGGTTCTAAAGTTAAAGGATGGTGAATAAAAAATGGCAATGGCTGGAGAAGTTCTTCGACATGTAACGAAAAAGGCGTGTACGATTTTATACCCGTTCGAAAAGGATCAAGTGTTTATGCCAAAAGGCTTTCGAGGCAAACAAAAGTTTGACATTGAAAAATGTACTGGTTGCGCCTTATGTGCACGTGACTGCCCCAGTGGAGCGATCACAATGGTCGAATGTAGTAAAGAAGTAACAAAGACTGGTCAACGTCCTATCTTCAACTTAGCACTCTGTCTCTTTTGTGGACAATGTGAAGAATCGTGTAAGTTTGATGCAGTCAAAATGACTGAAGAATATGAGCTTGCAGGTTTTGAAAAAAGTAATTTGATTATTGATATATGTTAGATAAGGTGGTGTTGAATTGCAAAATTTGTTGGTTTCAGTTCCTGTGTTGTTTGTAATCTCGCTAATCATAGTACTAATCATTGTAGCGTTTTCAAGAAAAATTGCACCACCAGCTCGCGAAAGTGTTGACAGAAATAAACCATATGCCTGCGGCGAAGACTTGCCTTGTGAACAGGGACAATTTTTTGTACACATATTCGAGTATGCAGTATTCTTCCTCATTTTTGATATTGTAGCATTTGTACTAGCGACCGCCGCTTTCAACATAGGTCTCATTGCTGGCAATTTGACGGCTATTCTACCGGTAATCTATGTTCTCATAATAACGTTTACGATCATAGTACTTTTCCCGGGGAAGATAAGGTCATAAAACAGTGGAGGCAAATATAAATGGTCTTAAAGAAGATTGTAAAATGGGCTCGCGTAAGATCACCTTGGATTCTTCATTTAAACACTGGTGGATGCAACGGTTGTGACATAGAAGTATTAGCTGTTCTCATTCCGAAGTGGGATGTTGAGAGATTTGGCGTTTTACTGCAAGGCAGTCCAAGGCATGCTGATGTAATCGTTTTTACAGGCCCCATCACAAATCAAACACGAGATCGAATGAAAAGAATCTACGAACAGACACCTGATCCAAAATTCGTCGTAGCAGTAGGTGCATGTGCATTATCTGGTGGCGTATTTGAAGAGGGTTACAATGTCATAGGCGGCGCTGATAAAGCGATGCCGGTTTCAGCATACATTCCCGGATGTCCACCAAAACCCGAAGCTATACTCGACGGTATCGTAAAATTAGTGACAGCCTTAGAACAGAGCGAATAATTTTTTCATTTCGTTTTTTCTTCTTTTTTTATTAAATTTTTGAGGGGAATAGAAAAAGCTAATTTTGATTCTAAAAAACCTTTGCCACAATATCTGCACTCGATTCGATAATTCCTATTTTGGCGTCTTTTCCTTGTTGTTTAAATGCAAGTTCTAATGCCTCATCAAGATTTGCTGCATGTCCAAATCCAAGGGTATCCAGATCTTGATCTGAAACTCCATCTGTAACTACAATTATATTCGCTCGCTCTTTATATTCACTCCACATTGCTGCTATTGACTGACCTATTGGATCTTCATCAATTTCTCCGCTTTCAATTTTGCCTAAAATACAATAAGGATCCTCACACACTAATTCAAGTAAAGTATCACCATGCACTTTTGAGAGTCCTGCACGGGCTGCACTAGCTACTATTGCCGTCCCTCCTTTTTTAGTAGCAAAAGTAGCACCATAAAGACCTTTTGTTGTCTGCCATAAATCATAGTCTGCAGGATGCGAACTTGCAATAATGATATCAGCTTTCTCAGGTATTCTTGAAAAGAATACTTGCTTTGCAGTTTCGATTCCAGCTCGATGAGCCTTTATAGTATCTCCTGCAAAGACTTTAACAATTTCTTTTTCGTGGTTGATTACAGAGTTTACAATGTAGTTTAAGTCCACTTTTTTTGCCATACTGTCCATTTCGGCACGAATCGGATTTTCAGCCTCACCATAGATAGACCCGTGATTAACGTCATGCTGTACTGATAAAATATGTGTCCCTGCTGTAGATTCATCGCCCATAACTCCAGGTTGTAAAATTTTTGAGCCAGCTCCCCATCCTGGAATAAAGTGGGGTATGATATTTCCTAGTCCTATTTTGATATCTGAATTCATTAAAATCTTGTTTATACTGATTGGAGTTCCGCTGGGTGTTTTACCTAAATCTACTAGAGCCTCTTCCTCAACAGAATGGTTTACTATATTGAATTTTTCATAAAGGTCCTTTCCGAATTTTTGAATCATTTTTTCGTCACGGGGCTCATGGGAGCCTAAAGCAACGATTACTGTCACGTCGTCATTCTTTATTCCGATTTTCTTGAATTCATCATAAAGAACGAGAAGAAATTCTCTGTCAGGACATTCCAGTCGTGTATAATCATTTGCTAATAGTACGATTTTCTTCCCCTTTTTAACGAAACCGTCTAATCTAGGTGCTTCAATTGGATTATATAATGCTCTCTTGATTTCAGTAAGTCCATCATTAACTCCAGGAACTTCATTTGGCTTCAGATAAAATATAATATTTTTCCTAGGGACCTCTACTGTCACTTTCTCTTTGTCTTCGAAACCATAGTCAAGTCTTACAAGTTCTGACAACTACAGTAACACCCCAAAGGTTTTGACAACACTGTGCTTATTCGGATTATTTGTAATCCAAACAACTAGATTAGATATAGACATACCATTGTCATTTATAAACTTTCGAGTAGAACGCACACCTATTGGTGACCATTGATGACGTTCCAAAAAATCAAAGTGATACTATTTGACGTTGGTGGCACACTTATACATACTATAGAGCCGCTCATAGCCGCTATTTCAATGGCTTTTGAGCAAAATAAAATAAAAGTACCTAGTTCTGAAGAAATAATTGCACAACTTGGAAAAAGTGCCACAAAGATCATTAGAGCGATCTTACCAAAAGAACTTTCAAATTTCGAGGAAAAAGCAGAAGAATGTATTTTATCGTTTCAGGAAATTTTTCCAAATAAAGTTCTAGATGAATTTAAAGCAATAGATGGCGTTCAAAAAACTCTAAAGACTTTAACAGATGCAAACTATCGTTTAGGGGTGATAACTGCACTACGTAGAGTTGAACTTGATAAACTCCTAACAAAGTTTGATTTGAACCCATATTTTGAAGGTTTTGTGACGGCAAACGATGTTCAGAACATTCGTCCATCACCAGAGATTGTGAATAAGGCAATAAACTTACTGAATGTCAAGCCTAGAGAAGCGATTTGCGTCGGAGATACAGTAAATGATAT